>NZ_JBVHTA010000005.1:22367-273487 GCF_055566095.1 Streptomyces sp. NPDC027962 | reverse complement strand
GACCGCCGCGATCTGGCACAACGACCACACCGGACAGCCCGTCCTGCGCTCACTGACCGCCTATGACCACTGACCCCTTGGAATCGATCATCTAGTACCACCGCCAGTGCCCGGCACCGCAGCGCGGTGCCGGGCACTGCTGCGTCCGTGTCATGGCCGGACCCGTGACACGTAATGGGCGTGACACAAGACGCACCGCCCGATGACCGAGCGCGCTCGCGGAACATTAGACTCGGGCGGGATCAGCTCAGACTCGATCAGCTCGAATGCAGCTCGAATGCAAGGAGGCACGGGTGGCACTGCTTTCCCGTATAAGGGGACCGCGCGACCTGGACCGGCTCGGCCCGGAGCAGTTGGAGCAGCTGGCAGCAGAGATCCGGACCTTCCTGGTGGACGCCGTCTCCAAGACCGGCGGACACCTCGGACCGAACCTCGGCGTGGTCGAGCTGACCATCGCCCTCCACCGTGTCTTCGAGTCGCCCAAGGACAAGGTCCTCTGGGACACCGGGCACCAGAGCTACGTCCACAAGCTGCTCACCGGCCGCCAGGACTTCTCCAAGCTCAAGATGAAGGGCGGCCTCTCCGGCTACCCCTCGCAGGCCGAGTCCGAGCACGACGTCATCGAGAACTCGCACGCCTCCACCGTGCTCGGCTGGGCCGACGGCCTCGCCAAGGCCAACGAGGTGTTGAAGAAGGACGACCACGTCGTCGCCGTCATCGGCGACGGCGCCCTCACCGGCGGCATGGCCTGGGAGGCGCTCAACAACATCGCGGCCGCCAAGGACCGCCCGCTCGTCATCGTCGTCAACGACAACGAGCGCTCGTACGCACCCACCATCGGCGGTCTCGCCAACCACCTGGCCACCCTGCGCACCACCGAGGGCTACGAGCGCTTCCTCGCCCGCGGCAAGGACATCCTCGAGCGCACCCCCGTCGTCGGGAAGCCGCTCTACGGCACCCTGCACGGCGCCAAGAAGGGCCTCAAGGACTTCATCGCCCCGCAGGGCATGTTCGAGGACCTCGGCCTGAAGTACGTCGGCCCCATCGACGGCCACGACATCGAGGCGCTCGAGTCGGCTCTCGCCCGCGCCAAGCGCTTCGGCGGCCCCGTCATCGTGCACTGCCTCACCGAGAAGGGCCGCGGCTACCAGCCGGCCCTGCAGGACGAGGCGGACCGCTTCCACGCCGTCGGCAAGATCCACCCCGACACGGGCCTGCCGATCTCCAGCTCCGGCCTCGACTGGACCTCCGTGTTCGGCGAGGAGATGGTCAAGCTCGGTAAGGAGCGCGAGGACATCGTCGCCATCACGGCCGCGATGCTCCAGCCCGTCGGCCTCGACCGGTTCGCCAAGGCCTTCCCCGACCGGGTCTACGACGTCGGCATCGCCGAGCAGCACGGCGCGGTCTCCGCGGCCGGCCTGGCGACCGGCGGCGTGCACCCGGTGTTCGCCGTCTACGCCACCTTCCTCAACCGCGCCTTCGACCAGGTCCTCATGGACGTGGCGCTGCACAAGTGCGGTGTGACCTTCGTACTGGACCGGGCCGGTGTCACCGGCACTGACGGCGCCTCGCACAACGGCATGTGGGACATGTCGATCCTCCAGGTCGTCCCCGGCCTGCGCATCGCCGCCCCGCGCGACGCCGACCAGGTTCGCGCCCAGCTGCGCGAGGCCGTCGACGTCGACGACGCGCCGACCGTGGTCCGCTTCTCCAAGGGTGCGGTCGGACCGGCCGTCCATGCCGTCGGCAAGGCCGGCGGCATGGACGTGCTGCGTCACGCGGAGGCCGAGCGCCCCGACGTTCTGCTGGTCTCCGTCGGCGCCCTCGCGCCCATGTGCCTCGAGATCGCCGACCTGCTGGACGCCCAGGGCATCTCCACCACGGTCGTCGACCCCCGATGGGTCAAGCCCGTAGACGAGGCACTCGCGCCGCTCGCCGAGCGGCACCGCGTCGTCGTCACGGTCGAGGACAACAGCAGGGTCGGCGGCGTCGGCTCCACGATCGCCCAGGCGCTGCGCGACGCGGGCGTCGACGTGCCGCTGCGGGACTTCGGTATCCCGCCGCGCTTCCTCGACCACGCCTCCCGCAAGGAGGTCATGGCGGAGATCGGTCTGACCGCGCCGGACATCGCCCGTCAGGTCACCGGCCTGGTCTCCAGGCTCGACGGCCGAATCGACAGCGAGGCGGTCGAGCCCGTCCGCGACTGACGCAGGCTCTGGGTGTGGGGGGGGGGGGGGGGGGGGGGGGGGGGGAAAGGGGGGGGGGGGGGGGGAGGGGGGGGGGGGGGGGGGAGGGGGGGGGGGTTGCTTGTCCCCCCCCCCCCCCCCCCCCCCCCCCTCCCCTCCTCCCCCCCCCCCCCCCCCCCCCCTCCCTTTTTCTCCCCCCCCCCCCCCCCCCCCCCCCCCCCCCACCGCGTCGGGGCTCACCGGCATCGGGCGGGGGCAACGCCTCGGGGTGCACCGGCACGGCGCCGCGGCGCCGCCGTCCCACGTATGCCGCGACCGACTCCGGCCGCAACGCGCCGCCGACCGCGCGGCTGGGCGTGCCTGCTGACCCTGCGACAGGACCGTCACCACCCGCACGTGGAGAAAGCCCGCCGATGGTGTGCCGCAACGTGCGCAACTGGTCCCGGAGGGTAACCCTGTAAGGGTGGTCCCTTCGGCCCATTCGGTTGAACCCCACCCGTTCCGGCTCCGTGTGGACCACGCACCGTCCCGATCATGGCGAGGACGACAAGTGTGGAGGTGCAGGGGTGAGCACAGATACCGACCCGTCCGGCGGCAGTCGAGGGGTCTTCCGGACCAAGCCCGTCGAGCAGTCGATCAGGGACACCGAAGAGCCGGAGCACGCACTCAAGAAGTCCCTCTCCGCCATGGACCTCACGGTCTTCGGCGTCGGCGTCATCATCGGCACCGGCATCTTCGTCCTCACCGGCACCGTCGCCAAGAACAACGCGGGCCCGGCGACAGCGCTCGCGTTCGTCGTCTCCGGCATCGTCTGTGCTCTGGCCGCGCTGTGCTACGCCGAGTTCGCCTCCACCGTTCCGGTGGCCGGTTCCGCCTACACCTTCTCCTACGCCTCGCTCGGCGAGCTGCCCGCCTGGATCATCGGCTGGGACCTGGTGCTGGAGTTCGCGCTCGGCACGGCGGTGGTGGCCGTCGGCTGGTCGGGTTATGTGCGTTCGCTGCTGGACAACGTGGGATGGAACCTGCCCGCCGTGCTGCAAGGCCCTGATGTGGCGGGAGGCACCTTCGACCTGCTGGCCTTCGTCCTCATCCTGGTGCTGACGGCGATCCTCGTCGTCGGCATGAAGCTCTCCGCACGCATCACCGCGGTGGTCGTGGCCATCAAGGTCGGCGTGGTGCTGATCGTCATCGTCGCGGGCCTCTTCTTCGTCAAGGCCGCCAACTACAAGCCGTTCATCCCTCCGGCGCGGGGTCAGGAGTCCGGCTCCGGCTGGGACGCGCCGCTGGTCCAGCTGCTGTTCGGCTACGCGCCCACGAACTTCGGCGTCATGGGCATCTTCACCGCCGCGTCCATCGTCTTCTTCGCCTTCATCGGCTTCGACGTCGTGGCCACGGCGGCCGAGGAGACCAAGCTTCCGCAGCGTGACATGCCGCGCGGCATCCTGGGTTCGTTGTTCATCTGCACTGTGCTCTACGTCGCCGTCTCCCTCGTGGTGACGGGCATGCAGCACTACAGCGAGCTGTCGATCAGCGCACCGCTCGCCGACGCGTTCAAGTCCGTCGGGGCACCGTTCTTCGCCGGCGTGATCAGTTTCGGCGCCGCGGTCGGCCTGACCACGGTGTGCATGATCCTGCTGCTGGGCCAGACCCGGGTGTTCTTCGCGATGAGCCGGGACGGCCTGCTGCCGCGGTTCTTCTCCGTGACCCACCCGCGGTTCCGCACGCCCTACCGCCCGACGATCCTGCTCGGTGTGATCATCGCGGTCGTGGCCGGTTTCACCAGCATCAACGAACTCGCCACGCTGGTGAACATCGGCACCCTGTTCGCGTTCGTCGTCGTGGCGCTCGGCGTGATCATCCTTCGCCGCACCCGGCCCGACCTGCACCGCGCCTTCCGTACCCCGTGGGTGCCGTTCATCCCGATCCTCTCGATCGCCGCGTCGGTGTGGCTGATGCTCAACCTGCCGGGCGAGACCTGGTTCCGTTTCGCCGTCTGGATGGCGATCGGCATCGTCGTGTACGCCGCCTACGGGCGCAGGCACAGCCGTCTCGGCCGCCAGGGTGCCGACGCCGAGTTCTAGGGCGTGTTTCGAAAGTAGCGTCGTCCGCCCGCAGGGCGGGGCCCGCGGCGTCTGGTGCGTGCAATCGCAAGGCGGAGGATCATTCTCGTACTGGACGTACCTGGATGACTCCGACAACGCAGCGAGTGTGCGTGCCAGGCGTCGTGGGCCAGGCGGGACTTTCGAAACACGCCCTAGCTCCAGCTCCCGGGTCGTGTACCGGCCCCTATGCCGTCTCCGGCAGGCGCACGGCGCGCGGGCCCACGCACCGCGCGCCGTGCGCCTCGGCGCGCCGCCGCAGCTCCCGGTCCGCGGTGACGACCACGCAGGTACGGCCCGCCGCAGCCTGCACGGTCGAAACGATCAGGTCGTCGCCGCTGCCGTCCGCCGACTCCACCCTGACGCCCGGCACCGAGCTCACCCCGCGGGCAGCGCCCTCCACCACGAGCACGATCTCCAGCGGTCCGGGCCACCCGGTCACCCCGACCGGGGCCACCGGGACCAACCGGTCCCGCAACCGCTCCGCTGCCCCACGCCGGTCGCGCCACCAGCCGTCGGGAGTCGAACCGACGACGTTGGCGCCGTCGACGACGAGAAGTGTGTCCATGGGACCAGCGTCGCAGGTGCCGGGGCCGTGACGGCCCTGCCCCCACTATGCTGAAAGAATGCTCAGGGGTTGAATGATCGTCACCCGACCCGTTCTGACGCACTGGATTTCCCATGGCAACTGCGCGTGCGACCACGCCGCGAGACCAAGATCGGACCGGTCCCGAGGGGCTCTTTGGCGACTGGCTGACCCGTGGCAAGGACGGCATGCTCACTGTCTGGGCACCCGCGGACGGTGCCGTCCTGCGCTGGACCGAGTCCGCATCCGGATGGACCGGTCCGGAGCGGCTGCCCGCCCCCGGTCTGCTGCCCCTGCTCGCCGTGGCCCAAGGAGCGGACGGGTACGTCCACCTCGTGGGCATGCGCCGGGTCGGCGACGGTGACGAGCTCGAGCTGGTGCACGCGGTGCAGTTCCAGACGGGCCGCCCGCTCCTCGGCTGGCACTCGCTCGGCCACCCCAACAAGGTCGCGCGTTTCACCGGCCGCCCGGCCACCGCGGTCGACGGCGCGGGCCGCCTCTGCCTGTTCCTGCGCAACGGAGGCACCGGCGTGAGCTGCCGGATCCAGGGGGAGCGCGGCGGCTGGGGCCGCTGGCAGGACCTGGGCGGCTCCGGGGTGGGGGAGACCTTGGCGGCCGCCGCGGACGGCGAGGGGCTCGTCGAGGTCTTCGTACCGGACAGCAAGTCGATCGCCCGGTACACGCAGGAGAAGCAGGGCGCCCCGTTCTCCCTGGCGGACCGGCTCGACGCAGGGGCCGCTCCCGGCGCCTTCTCCGCGCTGGCCACGACGTCCGGGTCCGTGTCGCTGTTCTTCACCGACGAGGACGGGGCCATCCAGGTCTGGGCGCCGCAGCGGGAGACGGCTCCCCGCCCGCTGATGGAAGCGGCCGGGGCGGGGCCGTTGGCGCTCACGCGCATGACGATCGACGGGTACGACTGCACGATCCTGGCCCAGGAAGCGGATCAGGGCAGGGTCGCCTTCGCCGCCTACCCCACCGAGGAGGAGTCGGCGGGCAGTTGGTGGACCCACACGTCGACCGGCGCAAGCCGGGTGCCGCTGACCATGCGGGAACAGGCACACGGCGGGCTGATCGCCCTTGCCCTCGACGACGCCGGCCGTCCGATCGCCACCCGTCAGAAGACGGAAGCGGGCGGCTTCGCACTGGGCCGCTGGAAGCCCCTGACGTGAGGGAGCGGCCGGTCACGGCCGCCAGGGGGACGGGAACGACGCAAGAAGCCCCGGCACCGTTGTGCCGGGGCTTGCGTGTCTGGCGACCCGTCAGCCGCCGGTGGCCGGCGACTTCTTCGCGGAGGCCGGGATCTGCGTGTCGTCCCGGAGCGCCTTCCACAGCTGGCCCGCCTGCGGCTCGGCGGCCACGACGCGGTTGGGGTCCACCTTGTCGTAGGCGACCGGCAGCATGATCGTCTCCATCGAGGCGGGGTCGACGCCGTCCATGCTGCGGGCGAATTCACCGAGCTTGGTGAGCGAGTCGAGACCGGAGTCGGTCGTCAGCGACTTGGTGAGCGAGTCCGCGATCTTGAACGACTTGGCCGGACTGCCCAGCAGATCCTGCGACTTCACCTCCGTGAGCAGCGCCATCATGAACTGCTGCTGCAGACCGATCCGCCCCAGGTCACTGCCGTCGCCGACGCCGTGCCGCGTCCGCACGAAGGCCAACGACTCGGCGCCGCCCAGCTTGTGGGACCCGGCTGTGAGGTCGAGGCCGGACTCCTTGTCGTGAATGGGCTCTTCGACCTTGACGGTCACGCCGCCGATCGCGTCCACCAGCTCCTTGAAGCCGGAGAAGTCGATCTCCATGTAGTGGTCGATCCGGACGCCGGACATCTTCTCGACGGTCTTGATCACACACGCCGGTCCGGCGCTGGTGTAGACGGAGTTGAACATCACACGCTCTGCGGACGCGAGCGTGGAGCCGTCCTTCTTGGTGCACTCGGGCCGGGTCACCAGGGTGTCGCGCGGAATGCTGACAGCGACGGCCTTCTCCCGGCCCTCGGGTATGTGGACCACCATCGCCGTGTCGGACCGGGCGGTGCCGCCGACGTTGCCGCCGGCCAGGTCCTTGTTGTCACCCGAGCGCGAGTCGGACCCGAGCACGAGAATGTCCTTGGCGCCGGTGGCGAGCTTCTCGGGCCGCTCGCCGTTGATCGCGTCCTCGAGGTCGATGGACTCGATGTTGCTGTCGAGGCGGTTGTAGAGCCAATAGCCGGTTCCTGCGGCCACCAGGATCAGGGCGAGCAGCGTCCAGAGGATGCCCCGGCGAATTCGCTGGGCGCGGGTGCGCTGCTTGCGACCCCTGCCGCTCGGCTTGGCGCGCCTGCTCGGGCGCGCGGCAGGAGTCGTCACGGTGTCGGTCATGCTCCTCGAGTCCTCTGCTCAGAAGTCCGCCGTGGCGGGTCGGGACTCGGGTGGGGGGCGCCGGTCCACAGTAAACAAGTGGCTGACCGTGCACTATAGACAAATTTTCGAGTTGCCGCCGTCGCCGGTTACATTCTTCGCGTTCACCGGAAGGGCGCAAGGCCCTCACGATGCCACCGCATCGCCCAACCCGCACAAGGAGCAGGACACTTCTGTGAATGAAGCGCACGCTGGAGTCGTCAAGGCCGTCATTCCCGCGGCGGGCCTGGGCACCAGGTTCCTGCCTGCGACGAAGGCGACGCCCAAGGAGATGCTCCCGGTCGTTGACAAGCCGGCCATCCAGTACGTCGTCGAGGAGGCCGTGGCGGCCGGACTGGGCGACGTCCTGCTGGTCACGGGCCGCAACAAGCGGGCGCTCGAGGACCACTTCGACCGCAACTACGAGCTCGAACACGCGCTCAGCCGCAAGGGCGACGACCAACGCCTGTCCATGGTCAGGGAGTCGGCGGACCTGGCGACGGTGCACTATGTGCGCCAGGGCGACCCGAGGGGGCTGGGGCACGCGGTGCTGTCGGCTGCCGCCCATGTCGGTCACGAGCCCTTCGCCGTGCTCCTGGGGGACGACCTCATCGACCCCCGTGATCCGCTGCTCGCCCGGATGATCGAGGTGCAGAAGGCGCTGGGGGGCAGTGTCGTGGCGCTCATGGAGGTACCTGCGGCTCAGATCCACCTCTACGGCTGCGCCGCTGTCGAGACGACGGCGGACGACGATGTGGTGCGTATCACGGGTCTCGTCGAGAAGCCCGCACCGGGTGAGGCTCCCAGCTCGTACGCCGTCATCGGCCGGTATGTGCTTGACCCGGCTGTCTTCGACGTGCTGGGCCGCACCGCTCCGGGACGCGGTGGTGAGATCCAACTCACCGATGCTCTGGAGGAGTTGGCTCTGGATCCGTCTTTGGGTGGACCGGTGCACGGCGTTGTCTTCCGAGGGCGGCGATACGACACGGGCGACCGGGGGGACTATCTGCGGGCCATCGTCCGCCTCGCCTGTGAGCGCGAGGACCTCGGTCCGGACTTCCGTGCGTGGCTGCGGGACTGGGTGCGCGACGAACTCTGATCGAGCCGCCCGACGGATGGTCCATTTCCGGCTATTCGGGCATGTTTGCCCTTCCTTCACCCTGTGGTCCCCTGTGTGAGGGCAAGGCGACACCTGGTGTTATTGTCTGCCAGTTCATGCAGGAGAGGTGGGTCCGAGGACATGGCACGACGCAGGCGTGCGGTGGTGGGTGCCAGTTCTCCTGCCGTCGGCCGGGATCTGTCCGGAGCCGAGATCGCCGCTGCCGTCGCTTCGGGCTCCACGCCTGCCGCGCGGTGGCTGTTCCTCGGCCGCGACGGTCGGCTGACTGCCTACTGCTCCGTGCCGCAGGGCGTCGCCCGGTGGACCGAGACCGAGCCCGGGTCCACGCAGTGGATCGGCCCCGAGCTCTTCCCCGTGGAGGACTGGGCGGGGCGTGCCGCCTTCAGCCAGGGCGCTGACGGATATGTCTACTTTGCCGGAACGCGGTACCGCGAAGACGCCACGGGCGGCCGCGAGATCCTCCTCGCCACACAGTTCCAGACGGGGCGCCCGCTCAGCGAATGGCACGTGCTGGGCAACCCCTTCCGCGGAGACGACGTACCGCCCGAAAGGCTCGGTGACCCGTTCGTCGCCTCTGACAGCTCCGGCGCGCTCCATGTCTTCATTCACTGTTTCGGGCACGCGGTCCGTACCCGAAGGCGTAACCCCGAAGGCAACTGGGAGCCGTGGGCGGGCCTGGACAACCGATGGGTGCGTACGCCCCTGGTGGCCGTGCCCACGTCCACGGGTTCGGTCCAGGCCCTCGCGACGTTCAGCAAGGGGACCGTGCACTGGGCTCGAGATGCGTCGGACAGGGAATTTCGCCTGCTGGGCCGGGCCGCCCAGCCGGCGGTGGACCTGACGCACACCGGGCTGGAGACAGGCCCGGGACGTGTCACGTTCTACTGGCGTCACGCGGCCGACGGCGGAGTTGTCGCCTATCGCCTGCAGACGGATCCGTCGGGTCCGTCAGGCGTGCTGACGTCGCTGGGTGGAGGTTCGGGTGAAGGCCCGGTCGGTGCGGTGCGGGCGTCGGTCAACGGGTACGACTGCACGGTGCTGGTCCAGCGTGGCGCGGGCGGTGCCCCTGAGGTCGCTGCCTATCCCACCGAGGGAGAGATCTACGGCACTTGGTGGGCGCCCGTCGGTGAACCATGCATCGGCTCGCCTGCCGTACAGGTCGACGGCATGGGGCGTGTCGTGCTTGCGATGATTCGCCCCGATGGAACCCTTTGGGTCGCCCGTCAGGACATGCTCGATCCGGGCCTGGCCTTCGAGGCGTGGCGTGAAGTCGGCTGACTGCGACCGTCACGGGGAAGTGGGATGCCTCACGTACCGGCGTCCGACCTGCCTGACGAGGCGGCTCCGGGCCACTCAATGACCGTGCTTTCTTGCGAAGTTGACCAGATCCTTCCCGTAATCGCATGTAATGATCCAAGGCTGTTGCCGAATCTGATCGTGTCCTACTATGTGCGGGCCCTGTGAAGGACAGATAAACGTTCACTTCCGTTCATCGACGGACAACGTGTCATCTGCGGGGCTGTTGGCGAAGACGCCGGTTGGGGGACGTCTGCCGACGTTCGACGTCGCCCGTAGGCCGTCGCACATGGATCAATGGAGGAGCGCGATTTTGTCCGGTAGGCCTCGGCTGAGCGTCGTCGTGCCCTTCATGGACGTCGAGCAGTACCTGGACGAGTGTCTGGAGTCGATCGCACGGCAGACGTTCGAGGACCTCGAAGTCATTCTCGTCGACGACGGCTCGACCGACTCCTCGACCCGGATCGCGGAGCGGTTCTGCGCTGGTGACGCCCGATTCAAGCTGATCCGCCAGGAGTCGCAGGGCCCCGGCCACGCTCGGAACACCGGAATCCGCGCCGCTCACCCGGAGGCAGAGTTCCTCGCCTTCGTCGACGGCGACGACGTCATTCCCGAGTACGCCTACGAACTGCTCGTCCGCCGGCTCGAGGGTTCGGAGTCGGACTTCGTCTCCGGCAACGTGCAGATGATGAACTCCACCACGAAGTGGCAGTCACCGCTGCACAAGGGTCCGATGGCGAAGGACAAGCGGCACACGCACATCACCCGGTTCGAGGCGTTGATCTACGACCGCACGGTCTGGAACAAGGTGTTCCGGCGCTCGTTCTGGGACCACCACTTCATCGCCTTCCCCGAAGGTGTCCTGTACGAGGACTCCTGGGTGAACATGGTCGCCCACTTCCGCGCGAACAAGGTCGACGTCATCAATGACTTCGTCTACTTCTGGCGCCGCCGCGACGGCGCCGCCGCGCCTTCGATCACCCAGCGGCACACCGAACTGAGCAACCTCCGCGACCGGGTGGCGGCCGTGCAGTCGGTCAGCCGGTTCCTGAGCTCCCACCGCGCCCGTACCTTCCTCCAGCACAAGCGCAAGTACGACGTCGCCTGCCTGAAGTCGGACCTCATGCTGCATCTGAAGGTCCTGCCCGACGCGGACGAGGAGTACCAGCAGGCCTTCATGGAGTGGGCCAACCAGTTCCTCGACGAAGCCGACCCGGACATCATCGACGACCTCACCGCCGAAGCCCGGGTCAAGTGGCACCTGGTCCGCGCCTGGAAGCTCGACGAACTCCTCGAGGTCATCGCCTTCGAGCGGAAGGGCGGCCCCATCCCGGTGCGCCGCCGCTTCCACCGCTACCTCAACTACCCCTATCTCGGAGACCGTGAGGTCGGCCTCGACAAGAAGGCGTACCGGCTCGACAAGGAGCTGTCCCTGCACGGCTCCGTCGCCGGCGCCCACTGGTCGGGCGACTGGCTGCACCTCTCGGGTGCCGCGTACATCCGCTTCATCAACGTCCACAAGCGCCGGATGTCCGTGAAGGCCCTCGCCCTGCGGAACAAGAAGCAGGGGCGGACCCTCGTCACCACGGCGAAGACCACCTACTACCCGCAGGCAACCGAGCACTCGAACCAGAACCGCTACTGCTACGACTGGTCCGGCTTCGAGACCCGGATCGACACCACGCGGCTCAAGCGCAAGGGAGAGTGGGTCGAGGGCACCTGGGACGTGGCCGCCGGCGTGCTGAGCCGTGGCCTCTTCCGCTACAAGGGGCTGGCTCGCGGAGGTGCGGGGAGCGCCTCCAATCCTCCGTATCGCTACGTCGACAAGAACACCCGCATCGTGCCGCTGTTCCTCCAGGGAACGCTCAAGCTCCGTGTGGAAGTCGTCCGGTGCCGTATCACGCGTCACCGTGTCGTCGGCAGCCAGCTCGAGCTCGGCGGTGTCTACCTCGGTCCCACCGTCCCCGAGTGGGGCAAGTTCCGGGTGCGCAGCCTGAGCGGCGCCGCACAACACGACTCCTGGGTCCACTTCACCCGCGGCGGCGACGGCTGGTGCACCTTCACCACCCGCATACCGCTCGGCGGGCTCGTGCCCGGTTCACGAAGCGAGGCGGACGCCAACGTCCCCCGTTCCTGGGGCATGGGGAGCAACGGCTGGAAGACCACTCTGCACGTCGAGGGCCGCAAGGCGCCCATCTACCCCGTCATGGCGGAGGAGACCCCCGACGGCCGCTACCGCACGCCCCAGGCACTCCAGGCGCCCGAGGGCGACCGCGAGGTGGTCGTCCACCGCAACGGCTCCGGCTATGTGGTCCTGTTCGAGCGGGCCACGCTGCCCACGGCGACGGATGTCGCCTGGCACGAGGACGGCTCGCTGGAGATCCACGGCAAGTACACGGCAGCCGACCGGCTGTCGGCCGCCGAATACCGTGCCGCCCACATGATCGTCCGCTCGCGCGCGCACGGAGCCGAGCGCGAGTTCCCGATCGAGTGGAACGGTGAAACGTTCCGGTGCGTGGTCACTCCGGCCGCCGTACGTACGATCGCCGGCAGCATCCCGCTCGCCGCCGGGCGCTGGGACTTCTTCCTGCGCCGGCAGGACCTCTCCGCGGTCCGGCCGGAGGAACGTCAGGAAGATCTGATGATCAAGCTGGAGCAGGAGCTCGTCCCCGAGCTGCCCCAGGAGGTCGAGCTCGGTGAACGACGCTACGACCTCCAGTCCGAGGCGTACGACCGGCTGTCTCTCCTCGTCCACTCGGCGATGCCCGACGACGCCCGCGGCCCGTACCGGCAGAAGCTGCTGCGCACCAAGGCCTACCCCGCGGCCCGCCGGCAGCCGGTGCGCCAGGCCGTGCTCTTCGACGCCTTCAAGGGCACCCAGTACTCGGACAGTCCGCGCGCCCTGCACGAGGAACTCGTGCGGCGTCAGGCCGGCCTGGAGCACCTGTGGGTGGTCCGCGACGACCAGGTCCAGGTGCCGCCCACGGCGACGCCGGTGCGCATGTGGTCACCCCAGTGGTACGAGGCCCTCGCCACCAGCCGGTACGTCGTGGCCAACAACCACCTCCCCGACTGGTTCCAGAAGCGGGACGGTCAGGTCGTCGTCCAGACGTGGCACGGCACACCGCTGAAGAAGATCGGCCACGACATCGAGGCCATCCACTTCGCCGACCAGCGCTACCTGGAGCGCGTCGAGAAGGAGGTGCAGAACTGGGACATGCTGGTCTCGCCCAACAGCTTCTCCACCCCGATCCTCAAGCGCGCCTTCGGCTTCCCCGGCGAGATGGTGGAGTGCGGCTACCCGCGCAACGACATGCTGCGCCGTCCCGGTATGGAGCGCCGGGAGCAGGAAATCCGCCGTCGTATCGGGCTGCCGGAAGGCAAGCGGGTCGTCCTGTACGCACCGACCTGGCGCGACGACCAGTTCTACGCCCCCGGCAAGTACAAGCTCGACTTCCGCATCGACCTGGAGGACGCCCGGGCCCGCCTGGGAGGCGACCACGTCCTCATGGTGCGCCGCCACCCCAACGTCGTGGACCCGGTGCCGGGCGCCGGCGACGGATTCGTCTTCGACGTGTCCGACTACCCGGACATGGCCGACCTCTCCCTGATCACCGACGTGATGATCACGGACTACTCCTCCCTGATGTTCGACTACGTCAACACCGGGCGGCCCATCCTGTTCTTCACGTACGACCTGGACCACTACCGCGACACCCTGCGCGGCTTCTACTTCGACTTCGAGCGCAGCGCACCCGGCCCTCTCCTCTACACCTCCGAGGACCTGGTGGCGGCCATCCGCGGCATCGACCGGATCCAGGAGCGCTACGCCGAGCGGTACCGCTGGTTCCAGGACGAGTTCTGCGACCTGGACGACGGTTACGCCGCCGCACGGCTCGCAGACCGACTGCTGGTCGCGGGCGGTGACCTCGCGCCGGAGCAGGCGCAGGCACCGGCCGTCGGCGGGGTCGGCAACCGGCACACGGGGCGGGCCATGACGCCGATCCGGCCGAGCGCAGGGCCGAGCGCGGGGCCGTGGTTCACCGCCCGGCGTTCTTCCGCGGCGCTCGCCGGTGCGATGCCCACCCAGCCCTCCCCGGCGCACGATGCCGCTGCGCGCCAGAGGGCGGCCGGAGCGCAGGTGCCGCAGCACCAGCACGCGCAGGTCCCGCAGCACCAGCAGCATGCGCAGGTGCCGCAGATAATGCCGGTGCGGATCCAGCAGTCGACCGGCCGGCCCGGGCAGCCGCCCTACGAGGACCGGACCCACGAAGGCGTGATCGCGTGACCCGGAACGCTCCGCAGGCCGGCCGGCCGTCGGTGTGCCCGGCCGTGCCGGACGGCCCCCGCGCCCCATGACAGCTCCGCCGTTCGCGCCTCGGGCGCTCGGTCCGCTTCCCGCTCTCGCGGGAAGGGCCGGGCGTCCCTTCGGTGTCGCCTCAGCCGGTGCCCGCGTCCACCCTGATCAGCAACGCGCGATGGTCCGAGACGCCGGTGTCGTGAACGGAGCAGTGGGTCGTGCGCAGTCCGGTGAACAGATAGTCGAGCTTGTGGCCGGAGACATGGGTCGGGCGCCCGGACCGGTCGGAGCCGGAATCCTGGGCGCACTCCCGGTGGGTGCGGTAGGCGCCGGCCGGCCACACCCAGGCGGCAGGATTGCGGGCCCCAGGCGGTGTGACATTGAAATCGCCGCCGAACACGGTGCGCCGCTTCGGCACCGCCGCCATCAGCGCCTTCAACTGGTCGTCGCGGTACTCCCGACCGGGATGTGCCGCGTCGCTGTCCGGCACACTCAGGTGGGCGTTGCACACCCGGACGTCGTGGGCCGCGACCGTCGCGCACAGGATGCCCCGCTGGAGCCCCACCACGGGCTGCGGCGCGGGCACCACGCGTACCGAGGACAGCGGGTGGGCCGAGAGAATCGCGAAGCCGGCCGCGCCCTCGCCGCGTCCGTCGCACCCGACCGTCTTGGCGCGCCCGGTGTCGTCCCGCCAGAGGTAGGGCCGGAAGGACACGTGCCAGGACCGGCCGAGTTCCCCGCGTACCGTCTCGATCCGGCCTTCGCAGGCCTCCTGCAGAAGGACGACGTGGGCCCCGGCCTCGGCGAGCCGCTTCACCTCTTCGCTCTTGGCGTCGGCGCTTCCCGTGCCCGCGCAACCCCACCGCTGGACGCCGCACATGTTCCACGTCGCCACCGTCAGGGTGCGGCTCGCGGAGAGGGTCCGCGTCGGATCCGCGGCACTGTGCACATACGTCACGGCGGCAAGGACCACCGACAGGGCGAGAGCAGAGGCCGCGGTGAGCAGGCCGCGGTGCCGGCGCAGGGCGGCCTGGAGCGGGGAGGCCACCAGAAGCATCCCGACATCATGTCCGCTCCGCCGATCCGGCGCCAAATATGCCGATCCGCCCCTGCCCTCGCCCCGCCCCCGCCCACGAAGCGCCTGCGTCCTGGGAGTGCCCGCCCGGCCGGCCCCGAAGAACCGTCATGAGACTGGAGTTCCGTACATGTCCAAATCACCCTCGAGCGGGCGGAAGCTGTTCAACGGGATCGAGGCCTCGGGGACGTTTCCGGTCGAGTACCGCTTCTCCCACGCGAAGAGCGGCAACCGCCACCTCGTCGTGGTGTTCGCCAACTTCTCGGCGCCCGAGGACTACGGATGGTCCAACGGTGTCTTCGACAACGTGCGGGCCAACATCCTGTGGATCCGCGACCGCTTCGACGGGATGAACGCCTACTACCTGTGCCGGAACATGGACTTCGGCCTGGCGGACTCGGTGCAGGCCCTCATCGCCAACTTCGTGCGGGCGCTGGGGCTGACGCCGGACCAGGTCACCCTGTGGGGCGGTTCGAAGGGCGGCAGCGCGGCCCTGTACCTCGGGCTGATGCACGGCTACCGCAACATCGTGGCCATCGTCCCCCAGTTCCTCATCGGCGACGCCCTGGAGAAGCGGCATCCGAAGGTCGCCGCGTACATGCTCGGCGAAGGGGCTCCGGCGCACAACGCGCGCATGCTGGACGCGCTCCTCCCCGATCTGGTGCGGCGCCAGGCGAACCGCGGCGCCAACATCTACGTGCTCTCCTCTCCGCAGGACGAGCACTACACCGTGCAGGTCGAGCCGTTCCTCGGCATGTTCCAGGGGTACGAGAACTTCAACTACCTGCACAGCGAATCGCCGACGATCACCGGCCACGCCACGGCGACGAGGCGCAACGTGCCCGCGCTGGTCGGTCTGCTGAACCTGCTGGCCGACGGCTACGCCCCGCGCCTGGGGTTCGCGCGCCATGCCCAGGAGGATTTCGACCGCGACCAGTCGGCCGTCGACGCCTACATCGCCTCGACCGCCAAGGTCCAGAGCGCCGACGCGTTCCCGCCCCCGGCCGTGACGACTCCGGGCTACAACAGCGAGGTTCCCGCCACCGGCGTCCGCTTCACCGGGCTGGCCCTCGGCGCGGTGCGGGTGAGCATGTGGGAGAACGGCAAGTTCCTGGCGTCGCCGCAGGTCGCCCCCGACGGCGCCTGGTCCTGGGAGCCGGAGAGGACGTGGACGCGGGGGAAGCATCTGGTCAAGATCTTCGCGGTGTCCCCGGCAGGCTTCCATTCGGCCCGCGTCGAGGTGCCCTTTACCGTGTCGGACCGGGTCGAGGCCCCCGCCCCGGCGGTGGACGCGAACCCCGAGCTCGGCGCCCCGTTCGCCGCTGACGGCGCGATGCATCCCGGTGCGCTGCTCCGGCCTCCGATCGTCACCGCGCCCGGACCGCAGCACCAAGTGGCGACCGCGGTCGCCTTCCACGGGCACGCGAGGGGCGCGGCCGAGGTCCGCTTCCGTGAGAACGGTGTGGTCCTGGGCTCGGTCGCGGTCGCACCGGACGGGAACTGGGTCTGGGAGCCGGGCTGGACGTGGCCGGAGGGGCCGCATCTGGTCGAGGCCGTCTCCGTGGACACGACCGGCATGGAGTCCCCGCCCACCCTGGCCGCCTTCACCGTCATGCCCGCCTCCGCGCCGACCGGCTACTTCACGCCGCGGTACTGACCGCCGACGGCGCAGATTCCGACCTACTCACGAGGAAAGCCGCACATGCCCAAAGCAGCGTCGAAGGGGCGCGACATCATCACCGGGATCGACACGTCCGGTGCGTATCCCGTCGAGTACCGGTTCGCCCACGCGAAGAAGGGCAACCGCCACCTCACGGTGGTGTTCGCCAACCTTGCCGCTCCGGACGACTACGGCTGGTCGACCGGTGTCCTCGACGACCTGCGGTCGAACATCCTCTGGATCCGCGACCGTTTCGCGGGCGGGCTCACCTACTACCTGTGCAGGGAGATGGACTTCGCCGTCGAGAGGTCCGTGATCGACTTCATCACCCGAGTGATGAAGTCCCTCGGCCTGACGCCGAACGACGTCACGCTGTGGGGCAGCTCGAAGGGCGGCAGCGCCGCCCTCTACTTCGGGCTGCGGTACGGCTTCCGGAACATCGTGGCCTCCGCGCCGCAGTTCCTCATCGGCACCTTCGTCCGGGACGTGTATCCGAAGGTCGGCCGGAGTGTGCTGGGAGAGGGCCTCGCGGAGCAGGACGTGCGGGCTCTCGACTCCGTTCTCCCCGAGCTGCTGAGGGCGGGTGTGAACCAGGAGGCCAACATCTACCTGGTGTCGTCTCCGCAGGACGAGCAGTATCCCACCCAGATCGAGCCCTTCCTGGGGATGCTGCAGCGTTACCCCAACTTCAACTTCGTCTTCAGCGAGTCCCCGTTCATCACGGAGCACAACAAGGTGACCGTGCGGAACGTGCCGCCCCTCCTGGGAATCGGCTACCTGCTCGTCGACGGAATCGCGCCGCACATCGGCACGATACGCAACGGCTACGAGGAGCCCGACCGGGACACCTCGGCCATCGACACCTTCCTCGCCTCCACCGCCAAGGTGAAGGACGACGCGTTCCCGCCCCCGGTGGTGAGCGTTCCGGCGGTGGGCGGCCTCGTCCCGCTCGCCGGTTCGCGCTTCACCGGGTACGCCGCGGGGGCGGTTCGGGTGAGCCTGTGGGAGAAGGGCAAGTTCCTGGGTTCGCCGCCCGTGGCCCCGGACGGAATCTGGACCTGGGAGCCGGCCAAGCCGTGGGCAAAGGGGGAGCACCGCGTCAAGATCTTCGCGGTGGACCCGGCCGGGTTCCACTCGCCGACGACGGAGATCCCCTTCACGGCGGCGGACGGGGCCGCCGCTGCTCCGGCAGCGGTTCCCGCCGAGGCGGTGGCCGGTGGCGTCCCGCACGGCACGCAGGCGCCGCTGCGAGGGCCGGACCCCGCCGCACAGGGCGTGCCGACGCCGGTCGTCTCGGCACCCGGCCCGCAGCAGATGGTGGCGGGGGCGACGGTCGCCTTCCACGGTGCCGCGGCGGGCGCGGTGCAGGTCCGCTTCCGGCAGAACGGTGCGCTGCTGGGCGGGAGCGGGGTCCGGCCGGACGGTGTCTGGGTCTGGGAGCCGGGCTGGGGGTGGCCGCAGGGACCGCACCTGGTCGAGGTCATCGGGGTGGACGCGAACGGCATGGAGTCCCCGCCGGCGACGGTGACCTTCACCGTCATGCACGCGTCCGAACCGGCCGGTTACTTCGGCCCGCGGCACTGAACACCGTCGTCGATTTCGAACAACTCACGAGTGGAAGCCACACATGCCCAAAGCAGCGTCGAAGGGTCGCGAGCTGATCCAGGGGATCGACACCTCCGGTGCGTACCCCGTCGAGTACCGGTTCGCCCACGCGAAGGGCGGCAACCGGCATCTTGTCGTCGTGTTCGCCAACTTCGCGGTCACTGACGACTACGGCTGGTCGAACGGCGTCTTCGACCCGGTGCGGGCCAACGTCCTCTGGATCCGCGACAAGTTCCACGGCATGAACAGCTACTACCTGTGCAAGGACATGGACTTCGGCCTGGAGCAGTCCGTGGCCGGAGTCATCACCAAGGTGATGAAGTCCCTGGACCTGACACCGGACGACGTCACGATGTGGGGAGGGTCGAAGGGCGGGAGCGCGGCCCTCTTCTTCGGCCTGCGCTACGGGTTCCGCAACATCGTCTCGCTGGTGCCGCAGTTCCTCGTCGGCACCTATGTGCAGAAGGTGCACCCCAAGGTCGCCCGCTTCATGCTCGGCGAGGGGGTGCCGGAGGACAACGTGCGGATCGTCGACTCGATCATTCCCGACCTCGTACGGTCGAACGTCAGCCGGCACACCAACATCTACCTGCTCTCCTCTCCGCAGGACGAGCAGTACCCGGAGCAGGTCGAGCCGTTCCTGGGGCTCTTCCAGGGATACGACAACTTCAACTTCATCTACAGCGAGTCCCCCTACATCACCGGCCACTCCCAGGTCACCCGGCGCAACGTCCCGTTCCTCATGGGACTCGTGAACATGCTCGCCGACGGGCTCCCCCCGCGGCTGGGCATGGTGCGCAACGGCTACGAGGAGCCGGACCGCGACACATCGGCCATCGACACCTATCTGTCCGCCAACTCCCGGGACAAGGGCACCGACATCATGCCGCCCGTCGTCCTGCACCCGGTGCCCCGTGCCCAACTTCCCCGGGACGGTGTGTACTTCAGTGGCACCGCGATGGGTGCCGTACGGGTGAGCCTGTGGGAACGCGGCAAGTTCCTGGGATCACCCTCCGTCGCGCCGGACGGCACCTGGTCCTGGAAACTCAGCAAGCCGTGGAGCAAGGGCGAACACCGGGTGAAGTGCGTCGCCTGGGACGCGGCCGGAGGCCACACGAAGGGGGTCGAGGTCCAGTTCACCACGCTGGACGGGGCGGCGGCCGTCGTCGCGCCCGGGATGCAGGTGGCGGCCGGTGCCCAGGGCGTCGCGCCGAGCGTGCCCGGGCAAGCACCGGGGGCGCCGGTGGTCCGGACTCCTGAGGCGTACCAGCAGTTCATGGGCGCGGCAGTGCAGTTCACCGGCTTCGCCGGCGGGGCCTCGCGTGTGGGGTTCAGAGCGGGCGGCACGCTCCTGGGCGGGAGCCCCGTCGCCCCCGACGGACGGTGGACGTGGGACTCCGGCTGGCCCTGGCAGGAGGGCATGCACACCGTGGAGGTGTTCGCCGTCGACGCGAACGGCATGGAGTCACCGTCGGCCCTCGTACCCTTCGCGGTGCTGCCCGCCGCGGCCGGGGCCTCGCAGTTCGGTTACTGACGCGCCCGCATGGCGCCGCATGCTGCACGGCGCCCGCGTGGCACGTGGGAAGAGGGCCCCCGCTCGAGCGGGAGCCCTCTTCCCACGCTTCCGTGCCGGTGTTACGCGGGGACGCTCGCCACGCCCGGCGCGAGGAACCGCTTGCCGTTCACGCGGTCCGAGACGCCCTCGCGGTCCAGGTACGGCGTGATGCCGCCCAGGTGGAAGGGCCAGCCGGCGCCCGTGA
Organism: Streptomyces sp. NPDC027962; assembly: GCF_055566095.1. Taxonomy (NCBI): domain Bacteria; kingdom Bacillati; phylum Actinomycetota; class Actinomycetes; order Kitasatosporales; family Streptomycetaceae; genus Streptomyces; species Streptomyces sp. NPDC027962. The sequence goes on along the minus strand of NZ_JBVHTA010000005.1, from coordinate 253,425 downwards.
TCAGGCAGAGGTCGATGTCCTGGGCCTCGGCCACGACACCCTCCTCCAGCATCAGGCCGATCTCCTGCGCGACGGCGTCCAGGACGCGGTCGCGGACCTGCTCCTCCGTCAGGACGCTGTCGCCCTGCTTCAGCAGCGCGGCGACCTCCGGGTCCAGCTCCGGCTTGGCTGGATTGCCGTCGGCGTACACGTAGAAGCCGCGCTTGCCCGCCTTGACGACCGCGGCCAGGTTCTCGGAGACCGTGAAGCGCTCCGGGAAGGCGCGGTTCAGGGTCTCGGAGACGTGGAGGCCGATGGCCGGGCCGACGAGCTCCAGCAGGACCAGCGGCGACATCGGGAGGCCGAGGGGCTCGATGGCCTTCTCGGCGGTGGCGACCGGGGTGCCCTCGTCGATGACGTTCTGGATCTCGCCCATGAAGCGGGTCAGGATGCGGTTCACGACGAACGCCGGGGCGTCCTTGGTGAGGACCGCGGTCTTCTTCAGCTTCTTCGCGACACCGAACGCGGTGGCCAGCGAAGCGTCGTCCGTCTGCTCGCCGCGGACGATCTCCAGCAGCGGGAGGACCGCGACCGGGTTGAAGAAGTGGAAGCCGACGACCCGCTCCGGGTTCTTCAGCTTGGAGGCCATCTCCGAGACCGACAGCGATGAGGTGTTGGTGGCGAGGATCGCGTGCGCCGGGGCGACCGCCTCGACCTCCGCGAACACCTTCTGCTTGACGCCCATCTCCTCGAACACGGCCTCGATGATGAAGTCCGCGTCCGCGAAGCCCTCGGCCTTGTCGAGCACACCGGTCACCAGGGCCTTGAGGCGGTTGGCCTTGTCCTGGTTGATGCGGCCCTTGCCGAGCAGCTTCTCGATCTCGGCGTGGACGTAGCCCACACCCTTGTCGACGCGCTCCTGGTCGATGTCGGTCAGCACGACCGGCACCTCGAGGCGGCGCAGGAACAGCAGCGCCAGCTGGGAGGCCATCAGGCCGGCACCGACGACGCCGACCTTGGTGACCGGGCGGGCCAGGCTCTTGTCCGGCGCGCCGGCCGGGCGCTTGGCGCGCTTCTGTACGAGGTTGAAGGCGTAGATCCCGCTGCGCAGTTCGCCGCCCATGATGAGGTCGGCCAGGGCCTGGTCCTCGGCGTCGAAGCCCTTCTGCAGGTCGCCGTCCTTGGCGGCCTCGATGATGTCGAGGGCGCGGTAGGCCGCCGGGGCCGCGCCGTGCACCTTGGAGTCGGCGATGAACCGGCCCTTGGCGACGGCCTGGTCCCATGCCTCGCCACGGTCGACCTCGGGACGCTCGACGACAATCTCGCCCTTGAGGACGGACGCCGTCCACACGAGGGACTGCTCGAGGAAGTCGGCGCCCTCGAAGATCGCGTCGGCGATGCCCAGCTCGAAGACCTGCGCGCCCTTGAGCTGCTTGTTCTGGCTGAGCGAGTTCTCGATGACGACCGAGACCGCGCGCTCCGCGCCGATCAGGTTCGGCAGGATCGCGCAGCCGCCCCAGCCGGGGACGAGACCGAGGAAGACCTCGGGCAGCGAGAAGGCAGGGATCGCCTTGGAGACGGTGCGGTACGAGCAGTGCAGGCCGACCTCGACGCCGCCGCCCATGGCCGCACCGTTGTAGTACGCGAAGGTCGGGACCGCGAGGCCGGAGAGACGCTTGAAGACGTCGTGGCCGCCCTTGCCGATGGCGAGTGCGTCGGAGTGCTCCTTGAGCAGCTCCACGCCCTTGAGGTCCGCGCCGACGGCGAAGATGAACGGCTTGCCGGTGACGCCGACGCCGACGATGTCGCCGTTCGCCGCCTCCGCCTCGACCTGGTCGATCGCGGTGTTCAGGTTCGCGAGCGACTGCGGACCGAAGGTGGTCGGCTTGGTGTGGTCCAGGCCGTTGTCCAGCGTGATGAGCGCGAAGCGCCCGGCGCCGGAGGGGAGGTCGAGATGGCGTACGTGCGCGCTGGTGACGACCTCGTCCGGGAACAGCTCGGCAGCGCCCTTCAGGAGTTCGGTGGTGCTCATGCCGCTCCCTCGCTTCGCTCGGTCGAGCATTCGCACGTGCTGCACCTTTTCATTGTTCGCTCGCTGCGCTCGCTCACTTGTTGCCTCCGGCGTCCTTGTGGTTCGGGTTCTCCCAGATGACCGTGGCGCCCATGCCGAAGCCGACGCACATGGTGGTCAGGCCGTAGCGCACCTCGGGCTGCTCCTCGAACTGGCGGGCCAGCTGCGTCATCAGACGCACACCGGAGGAGGCGAGCGGGTGGCCGTACGCGATGGCGCCGCCGTACTGGTTGACGCGCGGGTCGTCGTCGGCGATGCCGTAGTGGTCCAGGAAGGCCAGGACCTGGACGGCGAACGCCTCGTTGATCTCGAAGAGGTTGATGTCCTCGATCGACAGGCCGGCCTGGGCGAGCGCCTTCTCGGTCGACGGGATCGGGCCGTAGCCCATGACCTCGGGCTCGACACCGGCGAAGGCGTACGAGACGAGGCGCATCTTGACCGGCAGGCCGTTCTCGCGGGCGAAGTCCTCGGAGGCGATGATCGAGGCGGTGGCGCCGTCGTTCAGGCCCGCGGCGTTGCCCGCGGTGACGCGGCCGTGGACGCGGAACGGCGTCTTCAGGTTCGCGAGCGACTCGAGCGTGGTGCCCGGGCGCATCGGCTCGTCGGCGGTGACCAGGCCCCAGCCGGTCTCGCCGGCATCGGGGTTGGTACGACGCACCGAGACCGGCACGAGGTCCTGCTGGATCTTGCCGTTGGCGTACGCCTTGGCGGCCTTCTCCTGCGAGCGCACGGCGTACTCGTCGGTGCGCTGCTTGGTGATCTGCGGGTACCGGTCGTGCAGGTTCTCCGCGGTCATGCCCATGAAGAGGGCCGACTCGTCGACGAGCTTCTCGCTGACGAAGCGCGGGTTCGGGTCGACGCCTTCGCCCATGGGGTGGCGGCCCATGTGCTCGACACCACCGGCGATGACGGCGTCGTACGCGCCGAACGCGATGGAACCGGCGACGCTCGTGACGGCCGTCAGCGCGCCCGCGCACATACGGTCGATCGAGTAGCCGGGCACGGACTGCGGCAGACCGGCGAGGATGCCGGCGGTGCGGCCGAGGGTCAGACCCTGGTCACCGATCTGCGTGGTCGCGGCGACGGCGACCTCGTCGATCTTCTTCGGGTCGAGGGCCGGGTTGCGTCGCAGCAGCTCCCGGATGGCCTTCACGACGAGATCGTCGGCGCGGGTCTCGTGGTAGATGCCCTTCGGGCCCGCCTTGCCGAACGGGGTGCGGACGCCGTCGACGAAGACGACGTCCCTGACGGTACGAGGCACGATGGCTCTCCTCCAGGGTGCGGGGTGGCACTGCTGCGGCGCACACGCCTGAGCGTGCGCTTGCTTCCCTCATGCTACTTGCGGGTAACAGGAGTGCACAGTCCCCGGGGCGGGAGCGGTGAACGTCACACGTGGGTGCGGCGCCTGCGGCGCGCCTTTTCCCACCCCGCCCCTCCCCGAAACCGGGCTCCGCCCGGACCCGCCGCTGCGCTCCGCGGCCGGGGGGTTGCGGTTACCCGGCCGAGCCGTGGCCCCGTGCTTCTCCAGCCGGGCGCTGCGCGGACCCGGGGTGCTGCGTTCCGCGCACTGTCGGTGCGACTGCGCCCCCGGGCCGGGTGGCGTGGTGCACGAGGGCTGCTCTTGGCGCTGCGCGGCAAGGCGGCTGCGCCGGTGGGCAGCTTCAGCCTCGTCGGCGATTGAGGCGCGGGGTTCGGGGCGGAGCCCCGACAGGGCGCCGAGCCCGCCGGTTGTGCCGCGCCCCCGGCTACGCCGCCGAGCCCGCGCTCAGCGCCTTCGTCAGCAGGGGAGCGACCTGTTCGATCTGCCACGGGCGTGCGCCCAGTTCGGTCAGCGCGTCCGCGACCGACGCCACCGTCACCTCGCCGACCGGCGGCTCCCAGCACACCCGCCGCACCGTGTCCGGCGTGATCAGGTTTTCCTGCGGCATGTTCAGCTCCTCCGCCAGCGCGGAGATCGCCGCGCGCGCGGCGGAGAGCCGGGAAGCCGCGGCCGGGTCCTTGTCGGCCCATGATCGCGGCGGCGGCGGGCCGTTCAGCGGCTGGCCGGGCTGCGGAAGCTCGGAGTCCGGCAGGGCCTTCGCCCGCTCGACCGCGGCGTGCCACTGCTCGAGCTGGCGCCGGCCCATCCGGTGCCCGAAGCCGGGAAGCACCGTGAGGGCGTGCACGTTCGCGGGCAGTGCGAGCGCCGCCTCGACGATCGCGGCGTCGCTGAGCACCTTGCCGGGGGAGACGTCACGGCGTTGCGCGACCCGGTCGCGGACCGTCCACATCTCCCGTACGACCGCCATCTGCCGACGCCGGCGCACCTTGTGCATCCCGGACGTACGCCGCCAGGGGTCGCGGCGCGGGGGCGGCGGCGGGGCGGACGCGATCGCGTCGAACTCCTGGTGGGCCCATTCGAGCTTGCCCTGCCGGTCCAGGTCCTTCTCCAGCGCGTCGCGGAGGTCGACCAGGAGCTCCACGTCGAGTGCCGCGTACCGCAGCCAGGGCTCGGGCAGCGGGCGGGTGGACCAGTCGACCGCCGAGTGGCCCTTCTCCAGGGCGTAGCCGAGGACGCCCTCGACCATCGCCCCGAGACCGACCCGCGGGAAGCCGCCGAGCCGTCCGGCGAGTTCGGTGTCGAAGATCCGGGTGGGCACCATGCCTATTTCGCGCAGGCACGGCAGGTCCTGGGTGGCGGCGTGCAGGATCCACTCCGCGTCGGCGAGCGCGTCACCGAGACCCGACAGGTCGGGGCAGCCGACCGGGTCGATGAGTGCGGTGCCCGCACCCTCGCGGCGCAGCTGTACGAGGTAGGCGCGCTGGCCGTACCGGTAGCCGGACGCACGCTCGGCGTCGACGGCGACGGGGCCGGTGCCCGCCGCGAAGGCGGCGATCACCTCGGCGAGGGCGTCCTCGTCGGCGACCACCGGCGGGATGCCCTCCCTGGGCTCCAACAACGGGATCGGCGCCGATTCGACGTCGTCCGAGGGAGCGCCCCCGGTGGTTCGCAGTGCGGTGTCTGCTGCGGTCTCTTGGGCGTCGGTCACGTGTCAAGGGTATCTGTGAACGGAAGGCGCCCGTCGACGGAACGTTCCGTCGACGGGCGCGGAAGACATGTCGGGCGATCAGTGGATGATTCCGGTGCGCAGCGCCACGGCCACCATTCCGGCCCGGTCGCCCGTGCCCAGCTTGCGTGCGATGCGTGCGAGGTGGCTCTTGACGGTCAGCGCGGACAGGCCCATCGAGACGCCGATGGCCTTGTTGGACTGCCCCTCCGCGACGAGGCGCAGGACCTCGACCTCGCGGCCGGACAGCTCGCGGTAGCCGCCCGGGTGGCTCGGGGCACCCGGGGGGCGGCGGTGCATGCGGTTGGCCACGGCGCCGATGGGGGCGGCGCCGGGGCGGGTGGGGTGTCCGATGTTTGTACGGGTGCCGGTGACGACGTAGCCCTTGACACCGCCGGCCAGCGCGTTGCGCACGGCGCCGATGTCGTCGGCCGCGGACAGCGCCAGGCCGTTGGGCCAGCCCGCCGCGCGGGTCTCGGAGAGGAGGGTCAGCCCGGAACCGTCGGGCAGGTGGACGTCGGCCACGCAGATGTCGCGCGGGTTGCCGACGCGGGGACGTGCCTCCGCGATGGACGATGCCTCGATGACGTCACGGACTCCGAGTGCCCACAGATGGCGGGTGACGGTGGAACGGACGCGCGGGTCGGCCACGACGACCATGGCCGTCGGCTTGTTCGGGCGGTAGGCGACCAGGCTTGCGGGCTGCTCGAGAAGAACGGACACCAGGCCTCCTGGAAAGGTGCGGGACGGAGCCGGCTCGGGGATGAAGCCGGGGCGAACCGTGCAGTTAGGTCATTGACCTCTTCGGCACCAAACCCGTCCGCCTTTAGAGAATGATCACGATTTGGTGAGTAATTATCGGGACAATTCGGACGGGCGATCGATCATCCTGCGGGCGAACCGTTCCAACGCGACGTGACTGTGCACGGCCGCGGCCAGTCTTCCCGGACCGCGGCCCGAACCTCTTCAGGCCTGCTGCGGGCCGCGGCGCTGCGGCAGGCTCACCACACCCGTCCCGTTGTCCGCCGGACCGGCCGGCGACGGCGGCAGCCCGGCGACCTGGCAGAGCAGATCGCACCAGGCGGCGAGGTGTGCGGCCGCGTCCGGGACGCCGCCCTGGCCCTCGCGTGGGCTCCATGACGCACGGATCTCGATCTGGGTCGCGGGACGGCGGTCCGCGAGTCCTCCGAAATAGTGAGACCCCGCGCGGGTGACGGTGCCGCTCGGCTCCCCGTACGACAGCCCGCGCGCCTCCAGCGCGCCGGTCAGCCACGACCAGCACACCTCGGGGAGCAGCGGGTCGGCCGCCATCTCCGGTTCCAGCTCTGCGCGCACCAGCGTCACCATCCGGAACGTGCCGTGCCACGCTTCGTGGCCCGCCGGCTCGTGCAGCAGCACCAAGCGGCCGTCCGCCAGATCGTCGTCGCCGTCGACGACCGCCGCCTCCAGCGCGTACGCGTGCGCGGCGAGCCGCTGCGGAGGCCGTGTCGGCTCGACCTCGAGCTCCGGCCGCAGCCGCGCCGACCGCAGCGCCTCGACCGCCTGACGGAACGCGTGCGGCACGGCATCGGGTTCTGCGCTCGCCTCGGCGCTCCCCTTGTCCTCTGCGCTGTTGGAATGATCGGAGCCGTTGGAATGATCGGAAAAATGTCCCTGAGCCGCAGCCATGCGGGGAAGAGTAGGCGGAACGGGCGCTTCGCGCAGGGAGGGACACCCGGGCCGGGGCGGCCACTTCTCGCCTGCATGCGAAGATTCAGGGCGTGAGCGCCAACATCCGCCCCCTGGGCCACCAGACGACGACGTACGACTCCGCTTTCATGAAGGCGTGCCGCCGTGAGCCGGTGCCGCACACGCCGGTCTGGTTCATGCGTCAGGCGGGGCGCTCGCTGCCCGAGTACATGAAGGTGCGCGAAGGCATCCCGATGCTCGACTCGTGCATGCTGCCCGAGCTCGTCACGGAGATCACGCTCCAGCCGGTACGGCGGCACAAGGTGGACGCCGCGATCTTCTTCAGCGACATCGTGGTGCCGCTGAAGGCGATCGGTATCGACCTCGACATCAAGCCGGGCGTCGGCCCGGTGGTCGCGGAGCCGATCCGTACCCGCGCGGACCTCGCGCGACTGCGGGACCTCACGCCGGACGACGTCCCCTACGTCACCGAGGCGATGGGAATGCTGACCCGTGAGCTCGGACCGACTCCGCTGATCGGGTTCGCGGGAGCGCCGTTCACCCTCGCGAGCTACCTCGTGGAGGGCGGCCCGTCGCGCAACCACGAGCACACCAAGGCCCTCATGTACGGCGCCCCGCAGCTGTGGGCCGACCTCCTGGACCGGCTCGCGGAGATCACCTCCGCCTTCCTGAAGGTCCAGATCGAGGCGGGCGCCTCCGCGGTCCAGCTCTTCGACTCGTGGGTCGGCGCCCTCGCCCCGGCCGACTACCGGCGCTCGGTGATGCCGGCGTCGGCGAAGGTCTTCGAGTCCGTCGCGTCCTACGGTGTCCCGCGCATCCACTTCGGCGTGGGTACCGGCGAGCTCCTCGGCCTGATGGGCGAGGCGGGCGCGGACGTGGTCGGCGTCGACTGGCGCGTCCCGCTGGACGAGGCCGCACGCAGGGTCGGCCCCGGCAAGGCGCTCCAGGGGAACCTGGACCCGGCCGTGCTCTTCTCCACCCCAGAGGCGGTGGAGACGCGTACCCGCGAGGTCCTGGACGCGGCGGCCGGCCTGGAGGGCCACATCTTCAACCTGGGCCACGGCGTCCTCCCGACGACGGACCCGGACGCGCTGACCCGGCTGGTGTCGTACGTGCACGAGCAGACGGCGCGGTAGGCGTCGGACTGAGAGGACCCGGCGTGCAATGACAGATCTACGCCCCCGCCCTCTGCACCGCCGTCGTCGCCTTGCGCGCCGCCACCAGGACCGGGTCCCAGACCGGGGAGAACGGTGGGGCGTAGCCGAGGTCCAGGGTCGTCATCTGTTCGGCCGTCATGCGGGACGTCAACGCCACCGCCGCGATGTCGACGCGCTTGCCGGCGCCCTCGCGCCCCACGATCTGGACACCCAGCAGGCGGCCCGTGCGGCGTTCCGCCAGCATCTTGACCGTCATCGGGGCCGCGCCGGGGAAGTAGCCGGCGCGGCTCGTCGACTCGATCGTCGCCGTCACGTACTGCAGGCCCTCCGCGCGCGCGTCCTTCTCGCGCAGGCCCGTGCGGGCGATCTCCAGTTCGCAGACCTTGCTCACCGCCGTGCCGACCACGCCGGGGAACGTGGCGTAGCCGCCGCCCGCGTTCGCGCCGATGATCTGGCCGTGCTTGTTGGCGTGGGTGCCGAGCGCGATGTGGCGCTCGCGGCCGGAGACGAGGTCGAGGACCTCGACGCAGTCGCCGCCCGCCCAGATGTTGTCGTGGCCGCGGACCCGCATCGCCAGGTCGGTGAGGAGGCCGCCGTGGCGGCCCAGCGGCAGTCCCGCAGCGCGGGCCAGCCCGGTCTCCGGTTCGACGCCGATCCCGAGGACGACCACGTCCGCCGGGTACTCGGCGTCGTCGGCCGCGACCGCGCGGACGCGGCCGTCGTCGCCGGTAAGGATCTTGGTGACTGCCGTCCCGGAGACGGTCGTGATGCCCATCCCGGACATCGCCTCGCGGACCAGCCGGCCCATGTCCGGGTCGAGCGTGGACATGGGCTGCTCGCCGCGGTCGACGACCGTCACCTCATAGCCCCGCTTGAGCAGCGCCTCCGCCATCTCGACGCCGATGTATCCAGCGCCCACGACCACCGCGCGCCGCCCCTCGGTCCCGGAAAGGGTGTCCAGCAGCGCCTGACCGTCGTCAAGGGTCTGTACGCCGTGGACGCCCGGCGCGTCGATGCCCGGGAGCGCGGGGCGCACGGGACGGGCGCCGGTGGCGATCACCAGCTTGTCGTAGCCGGTCCAGGACTCCGCGCCGCTCGCCAGGTCGCGCGAGCGCACCCGCCCGCCCGCGACGTCGATCTCCGTCACCTCGGTGCGCATCCGCAGATCGATGGCGCGCTCGCGGTGCTCTTCGGGTGACCGGGCGATCAGCTCGTCGCGCTCGGCCACGTCGCCGCTCACCCAGTACGGGATGCCGCAGGCGGAGAACGAGCTGAAGTGCCCGCGCTCGAAGGCCACGATCTCCAGTTCGTCCGGGTCCTTCATCCTGCGTGCCTGCGATGCGGCGGACATGCCCGCCGCATCGCCCCCGACGATCACCAGACGCTCAGTCGCTGTCATGGGGAACACGCTACAAACAAGCGGAGGTTCAGTCCTGCGCGGCCGGCGGAGCCGGGGAAGCGGCGGCGGGCCGCTTGCGCAGCCGGGGCCGCACCAGCCACCGCCACAGCACGTACAGCACCGCGCCCACCGCCGCGAACGGCGCCACCGCGCCGATGGTCACCGCGACCCAGCGCAGCGTCGCGACCAGCGCGTCCCAGCCGCCGCCGAGGGCGTCCAGGAAGCCGGGGCCGTCGTCCTCCTTCTCGGGCTCCTCGCGTTCCTTCTCCGAGAGCGTCAGCGTGATCGTCGCCAGGGACGTGCGGTCCTTAAGCGCAGCCTGCTGCGCCAGCAGTGACTCGAGGTCGGCCTGGCGGGTGCTCAGCTGCCCTTCCAGCGTGACGACGTCGGACAGCTTCGTCGCCCGGTCCATCAGCTCCCGCACCCTGGCCACGCTCGCCCGCTGCGTCGCGATGCGGCTCTCCACGTCCACCACCTGGTCGGTGACGTCCTTCGCGTCGGCCTTGCGGGACAACAGCTTGCCCGCGCCCGCGAGTTCGGCCAGGACGGAGTCGTACCGCTCCTGGGGGACGCGCAGCACGACATGGGAGGTGATGTGCGTGTCGTCGATCCGCTCCGTGCTCTCGTTCTCCACCCGGCCGCCGGCGCTCTCCGCCGCACGCCGGGCGGCGGAGAGCGCCTTCGTGGCGTCCTTGACCTCCACATCGAGCTCGGCGGTGCGGATGACGTGCGCCTTCGGCAGTGCGGACGGTTTCGTGGCGCCGCCTTGCCCCGTCCCGCCCTCCGCCGGTTTCCCGGCCGCCTCGTCGGCGGCGTAGCCGGAGCCGGCCGCACCCTCCTTGGCGTCGGCCGCGGCGGGTTTCCCCGCGCTCTGCGCGCCGTCGCCGGACGAATTGCCTGCGCCGCACCCGGCGAGGCCGAGCGAGGCAGTGAGAAGTAGTACCGCGAGCGCACGCCGTGCACGCATACCGGCCCCCCGGGGATGGGTTGTGAACGTCTTTTGCAGGTTCGACGTGGGGTCACCGGTCCGGGTTGCCCGGCCACGGTTCCGAAGCGGTCACGGTCAGGGCTCGGAACGGCGTTTGAGAGAGTTGGCCCATGAACGTGGACACACCAGCGCGTCATGTCGTCGTCATCGGCGGCGGCATCGCCGGTCTCGCCGCCGCGCACCGGCTGCTCGCCTCCGGCCTGCGCGTCACCCTCCTCGAGGCCGCCGACCGGGTCGGCGGCAAGCTGCACTCCGGCGAGATCGAGGGCGTACGCGTGGACCTGGGCGCCGAGTCGATGCTCGCCCGCCGCACCGAGGGCACCGATCTCGCCCGCGCGGTCGGTCTCGGCGACCGGCTCGTACCACCGGCCACGGCGACCTCCGCAGTGTGGACCCGCGGCGCCCTGCGGCCCATGCCCAAGGGCCATGTGATGGGCGTCCCGGGAGACGCCTCCGCGCTGGCCGGGCTGCTCTCGCCCGAGGGGATCGCCCGCATCGGGCGGGAGAAGGACCTGGCCCCCTCGGAGCCGGGCGACGACGTGGCCGTCGGCGCGTACGTCGCGCAGCGCCTGGGCCGGGAGGTCGTCGACCGGCTCGTGGAACCGCTGCTCGGCGGGGTGTACGCGGGGGACGCCTACCGCATCTCGATGCGAGCGGCCGTCCCCCAGCTCTTCGAGGCCGCCAGGACCCACGCCTCGCTGCTCGAAGGGGTACGCGACATCCAGGCACGCGCCGCCGCCGGGCAGCAGACGGGCGGACCGGTCTTCATGGGCATCGACGGCGGCATCGGCGCCCTGCCGGGCGCCGTCGCCGACGCCGTGCGCGCGCAGGGCGTCGACATCCGCACCGAGGCACCGGTACTCGGCCTGACCCGCGGCACGACCGGCTGGCAGATCCGCACCGACCGTGAAACGCTCGCCGCCGACGGCGTCGTTCTCGCCACCCCCGCCTGGTCCGCGTCCGCGCTGCTCGCCGCCGAGTCCCCGGTCGCGGCGGCCGAACTGGGGCAGGTCGAGTACGCCTCCATGGCGCTGGTCACCATGGCGTTCCGGCGCTCCGACGTCGCCGGGATGCCCGCCGGGAGCGGATTCCTCGTCCCGCCCGTCGACGGCCGCACGATCAAGGCGTCCACCTTCTCCTCCAACAAGTGGGGCTGGGTCGCGCGGGGCACCGGGGACCTGTTCGTGCTGCGCACCTCCGTCGGCCGCTACGGCGAGGAGGAGGCTCTCGAAAGGGAGGACGCCGAGCTCGTCGACGTCTCCCTGACCGACCTCGCCGCCGCGGCGGGTCTCACCGCCCGTCCGGTCGCCACCGAGGTCACCCGGTGGACCGGCGGACTGCCGCAGTACCCGGTGGGGCACCTCACGCGCGTCGCCCGCATCCGAGACGAGATCGCCAAGCTGCCGGGCCTCAGGGTCTGCGGCGCCGTGTACGACGGAGTCGGCATCCCCGCCTGCATCGCGAGCGGACAGCGCGCGGCCGACGAGATTCTCGCCACGCCGACCCTGGCGCGGGGCACTGATCCGGACACGGGACAATAGCCGTATGAGTGCGCCAGAAAAGATCCCGAACGCAGGCAAGAAGGCCAAGGACCTCAATGAGGTCATCCGGTACACGCTGTGGTCCGTCTTCAGGCTTCGAGACGTGCTAACCGATGACAGCACGGCGCGCTCCGGCTACGCCGACGAGGTCCAGGAGCTGTTCGACCAGCTCGCCGCCAAGGACGTCACCGTGCGCGGCACGTACGACGTCTCCGGACTGCGCGCCGACGCCGACGTGATGATCTGGTGGCACGCCGAGACCGCCGACGAGCTTCAGGACGCGTACAACCGCTTCCGGCGCACCCGCCTCGGCCGCGCACTCGAACCGGTGTGGTCGAACATGGCGCTGCACCGCCCCGCCGAGTTCAACAAGTCGCACATCCCGGCCTTCCTGGCCGACGAGACGCCGCGCAACTACGTCTCGGTGTACCCGTTCGTGCGCTCCTACGACTGGTACCTGCTGCCGGACGAGGACCGCCGCCGCATGCTGGCGGACCACGGCAAGATGGCCCGCGGCTACCCGGACGTCCGCGCCAACACGGTCGCGTCGTTCTCGCTCGGCGACTACGAGTGGCTGCTGGCCTTCGAGGCGGACGAGCTGTACCGCATCGTCGACCTGATGCGTCACCTGCGCGCCTCCGAGGCCCGCATGCACGTCCGCGAGGAGGTCCCCTTCTACACCGGCCGCCGCAAGAGTGTGGCGGACCTCGTGGCGGGACTCGCGTAGGGTCCCGTCCGCGAACGACTTGACGGCTGAGTTTCCGCCCGTTCCAGGCGGATACTCAGCCGTCCATGTGACCCGGAAGATCAGACGGCGTGCGGCAGCTTCCGCTGCTCGGCGCGCCGGTCCAGCGACACCGGGTCGGGCTCCGGGTGCGGCGCGCATGATGCGCGCCGCACCGGTGTCTCACCCCGCAGCAGATAGTCCTCCAGATAGGCGTTGACGCAGCTGTTGCTGCCGGCGCCGATGCCGTGCGTGCCCGCGTCCTCCTCCGTGATCAGTACGGAGCCAGGCAGCCGCCGCTGCAGCTCGAGCGCCCCCTCGTAGGGGGTGGCGGCGTCCCTTTCAGCGGCCAGGATCAGTGTGTCGGGCAGCTCCCCGGCCTCCGTGCGGACGTCCAGGGGCTGCTGCCGGGGCGCCTGCCAGAAGGCGCAGGGCAGGTTCATCCAGGCGTTGTCCCACGTCTCGAACGGCGCGCGCTGCGCCAGCAGTGTGTTGTCGAGGTCCCAGACGTAGAAGTCCTCCGGCCAGGGGGCGTCGTTGCACTCGACCGCCGTGTAGACGGCGCTGCCGTTCTCCGCCGCCTTCGCGCCTGCGGGGTCGGGGGCTGCCTGGTCGATCAGCGGCTGCGGATCGCCCTCCAGATACTCCGCCAGGGCCTTCGCACGCACCGGCCAGTACTCGTCGTAGTAGCCGGCGCCCAGGAACGCGGCGTGCAGCTGACCGGGGCCGACCTTGCCGCCCGCGGGCTTCTCCGCGAGCCGGGCGCGCACCTCCTCGTAGCTGCGCGCCACCTCCTCGGGCGTCGTCCCCAGGTGGTACGTGCCGTCGTGCTTGGCCACCCAGGCGCGGAAGTCGGCCCACCGGCTCTCGAAGGCCTCCGACTGGTCCAGGTTATTGCGGTACCAGATCTGCTCGGGCGCGGGGTTGACCGCCGAGTCGAAGACCATGCGGCGCACATGCGACGGGAACATCGTCGCGTACAGAGCACCGAAGTAGGTGCCGTACGAGGCGCCCATGAAGGTGAGCTTCTTCTCGCCGAGCGCGGCCCTCAGCACGTCGAGGTCGCGGGCGTTGTTGAGAGAGGTGTAGTGCCGCAGCGTGGCGCCCGCCTTGTCCGCGCAGCCCTTGGCGTACGCCTGGGCCTCGGCGACGCGTTCCATTTTGTACGAGGCGGAGGGGTGGGTCGGCGCGTGCGTGGGGGCCTTGAGGAAGTCCTCGGGGTCCTGGCACGACAGCGGGGCGGACCGGCCGACGCCGCGCGGTGCGTAGCCGACGATGTCGTACGCCTTGGCGATCCGCCGCCATTCGGGAGTCTCGGCGGCGCGGGGGAAGCGCATGCTGGAGGCGCCGGGGCCGCCGGGGTTGTAGACGAACGCCCCCTGACGTTCGGCCTTCTTGCCGCTTGCTCTGACGCGGCTGACGGTCAGTTCGATCTGCCGGCCGGACGGGTCGGCGTAGTCGAGCGGCACCTTCACCGTGCCGCACTGCACCGACTTCGGAAGCTTCTCCACGGCGGGGCAACGGCCGAACGCGATACCGGCAGCCGCGGCGAGCTCGGCGGCCACCACGGTGCCGTGGAACTCGGCGTCGGTGATGGCCGCTCCGCCGGCCGGGGCGACGGCGACGGAAATGAGGACCAAGGAACTGAGGCCTGCCACGGCCCCGTACTTCGCAGCTGTTCTCATCGCGTTCCCTTCGTGCGCGGCGCGGCCGGGCGGCGGCCATGGGACGAAAGGGATCTTTGGCAGGGGAGGTTCGCGAAGTAAAGCACCGGCCCGGCGGTGTCAGGATCAATGACCCCGATGCCGGTGTGTCAGGAGCTGCTGCTCGAGCCGCCGCAGCTGGACCCGCCACCACCACCGCCGCAGCTGGAGCCGGACCCGCTGGACCCGCCGCAGCTGGAGCCGCCGCTCGAGCTGCCGCACCCGGAGCCCGATCACCGACGGCGAGGTGGACCAGCAGAGCCAGGACGCCCACAGCGCTCACCTCCCCACGAGCGCGGCGCGCGCGGCGCGAACGAGGCGGGTCGTCCTGCGGGGCGGCCGCGCGGCGGCTCGCTCCTGCCACCAGAGAGTCAGCCGGCGTCGGGCGTCGCCGTCCTCAGGGCGGTCGGCGGCCAGCAGATGCTCGGCGAACTCGAGCGCGTCGCGGCGGTACCCGGCGTGCATGGGGCGGCCCTTGGCGTAGGCGAGGAAGGCGGGCCGGTAGCCCGCCCCGAGGATCTCCGGCAGCTCGGGCGCCACCGTGCCCACGATGTCGGCCCGCTTCGCGGCGAGCGCCCGGCTCTGCACGCGCAGCCGGCGTGCGTCGAACCCCTCGGGGGTGGGGGTACCGGCGACGAGGGCGGACAACACGGCGGCCTGCGCCAGCCCGAGGCGCTCGCGGGCTCCGTCGTCCGCGTGCGCCTTGCAGACCATTCCCTCGTCGGGGTTCGGCCCCGGGTCCTCCGCCGCGGTCGCCGGCGGGGCTGGACGTGCCTCCTCGCCGGGGCGCCGCCCCGGACCCCGCGCCTCAATCGCCGACGGGGCTTGAGCCGCCGCCGACAACGTCGCGCGAATCGTCGCCAGTTCGCTCTCCAACTCCGCCGCAGGCGGAAAGTCGTCGTCCCTCTCCAGCAGGACCCCCGGCGGACTCACCCTGGCCCGGAGGTCCGACAGCACGTCCAGGACGGGCTGCGTGACCGGGTGGGCGTGGGTGTCGTGCCAGACCCCGTCCCGTTCGACGCCGCCCGCGACGTGGACGTACGCGATCGCCTCGACCGGGAGCTCGTCCAGTGCCGCCGTCGGGTCCTCCCCGCGGTTGACATGGTTGGTGTGGAGGTTGGCCACGTCGACCAGCAGCCGCACACCGGTCCGCTCGACGAGTTCCGCGAGGAACTGGCCCTCGGTGAGCTCCTCGTCGGGCCAGGAGATCATCGCCGCGATGTTCTCCAGAGCCAGCGGCACCGGCAGCGAGTCCTGCGCGATGCGCACGTTCTCGCACAGCACCGACAGCGCGTCCCAGGTGCGGGGGACCGGCAGCAGGTGACCCGCCTCCAGCGCGGCGGTGGCGGTCAGCTCCCCTCCCGCCCGTACGAACGCGATGTGCTCCGTGACCAACGGGGCGCCCAACGCCTGCGCCCGCTCGGCCAGGTCTGCCAGGCGCTGCTTCGACGGGCGGTCCGCGCCGCCGAGGCCGAGCGAGACACCGTGTGGGACGACGCGGATGCCGCGCGAGCGCAGCCGGAGCAGAGAGGGGGGCAGATGGCCGGGGCAGATGTTCTCCGCGACGACCTCGACCCAGTCGAGGCCCGGCAGCCGCTCCACCGTGTCCGCGATCTCCGGCCGCCAGCCGATTCCGATGCCCAGTTCCATGGTCCCCCTCCTCCACGCCCGCTGTGTGACGGTGCAGGGGTCATGGCCCCGGAACGGCGCGGTGAATCCGGAAGGGGGGACGTTCAGAGCTTGATTTGAGGTTCCGGCCCCCGCCGGCCCGGCGTTGCCGGAACCGGCACCCGCGCTCGCCGGGGTGGTCCGGGGCTCCGCCCCGAACCCCCCGCCCCCCGTCGCCCGCAGCGCGCGACTTCGTCAGCCGTCCGGCGTTGCCGGACACCGCGCCGAGCACCGGACCGGAGAGGTCCGGTGCTCGCCCCGGTATCGGAAACCGGGGCCCACGGCCCTCGGGCCGTAGGGGACGGCGCTGCCGTCAGCCCGCCGGGACCGGGTCCTTCGGCGCCGGGCGGTTGGTGTTGACCGCGGTTGGGGTGCCGGGCTGCGGCGTCGGCTGCGACGTGAACGACTGGTTCCCGGTCGGCGTGGCCGCCGGCGGCGACGGCGGCAGGTTGCCGTTCGGCGGCGGCGGGCCGCTGGGGCTGACCGTCGCCGTTGCCGCCTCACCGTTGGCGATGTCGTCAAAGTCGACCCGCCCCGTCTGTTCGAGCATGGTGATGTGGTCGAGCACCGTCTGGTTGGCGTCCGTCGCGAGCTGCCGGATAAGTGTGTTGCGGGTGGTGTGCCTGACCTCCGCTATCAGTGCGAAGACCTTGCCGTGCGCCGTCCGCAGGATCTGGGCGAACTTGCGCTCGTACTCCTCGCCCTGGGCCGCGGAGAGTTCCCGCAGCCAGCCCTGCTGCTGCTCGGTCGGCTGGTTGGGCAGCTCGACGCCGAGCTGTGCCGCGACGTTGCGCGCCCGCACGTCCAGGTCGGTGTGGCCGACGACGAGATGGTCGCCCGCCGCCTTGATGGCCTCCGTGGGCGCGCGTTCCATCGCCTGCTGCCCGGCCGGGAGCTCCCACAGCCCGGCCAGACGTACCTTGACGAGGAAGTCGCGGTCGGTGGCCGACAGCGGGCCCCACTGGGTGGCCACGCTCGAGGCGTTGAGATTGTCCTGACCGGTGCCGGAACGATCGGCGTAGGACCACACGGGGAAGGCGAGTGCGCCGACCGTGACGACCAGAGCCGCGATGATGAGTGCTGTTCCGTTGATGCGCCGCAACAATGTGCCTCCAGAGCCGATGCGTTACACGGCAACCAACCGACCGGCAGACTGGCCGGTCAACCCGCCGGCCGACCGCCGGTCGAACCTAGCCGGTCAAACTACTCGGCGGTACCGAGGAGTACGCAGCCGGGGCACAGGATGTTCAACGCCCGGTTCGGCTTCGCAGCGACGGGTGGTCGGCGACCACCGTGCACGAGCCCGGAGCGATCTCCGTGAATCCCGCGTCGCGTACGACCGGCAGTCCGCTCGCCGTGAGTGCGCGCCAGTCTGCCGGGGCCGCCGTCCGCACGGACAGCGCGAAGCCGGTTTCCCGCCATGCCTTGCGCTCCGTCTCCGGCAGCGCGAACCAGGCGAGTTGGGCGCCGTGCCCGGCCTGGGCCATGGCCTTGCCCGCGGACATCTCCAGTTCGGGGCTGAGCCACAGGACGGGACGTGCCGGGTCCGGGGCTGCGGGCGGTTCAGGGTCGTCGAGTTCGGTGCCGGACACCTGGAGCTTCGCAAGTTCCTTGGGCCAGCCGTCGAGAGGTACGGGCGGAAACACCCGTACCTCTGCAGCCGCCCCGGCCTCCGCCTCCGTCTCTGTTTCACCCCTTCCGCCCGTCACCGTGATGCCCGGCAGGGTGCAGGCCTTGCGCCACTCTGCGCCACGCGCCCGCCGTACGACCTTGCGGATACGGGCGTCCTGCCAGTCCCGCATCGCCCGCGCCCACTCTCCCTCGCCGGTGGATCGCTCGTCGGCGAGGATCTCGAGCACCGCGCGAGCGGCGGTCTCCAGCGCGTCCGTACGGGACGGCGGCGCCGCCCTCTCGATGCGTACCACCAACGGCAGGACGAATTGCGGTGCGGCATCGCGGGACGACGTCTCGTGCCTGAAGGGGCTGTCGGCGGGACGGATTTCACGGGTGACTTCGCTGCTCACACCGCCAGTCTGCCAGCCGCCGGACAGGGAGTTGTTGGCGGAACGGGTGCCTCCGGGCGACGATGCATCCCATGAAGAGCGATCTTTTCTCCACGGAGAACATGGCACAGCAGGCCACGGTGCCCGGAATGACCCTGCAGAACGCCAAGTCGATCAAGTACGCGGTCAACGGCGAGATGCACGCCAGGCAGGGCTCGATGATCGCCTTCCGCGGCAATCTCCAGTTCGAGCGCAAGAGCCAGGGAATCGGCGGCATGCTCAAGCGCGCCGTCACGGGCGAGGGCCTCGCGCTGATGGCGGTGCGAGGCCAGGGCGAGGCGTGGTTCGCGCACGAGGCCGCCAACTGCTTCATCGTCGACATCGAGCAGGGCGACGCGCTGACGATAAACGGACGCAACGTGCTCTGCTTCGACGCGACGCTGTCGTACGAGATAAAGACGGTCAAGGGCGCGGGCATGACCGGCGGCGGGCTGTTCAACAGCGTCTTCACCGGCTACGGCAAGCTCGCCGTCATCTGCGAGGGGAGCCCCATCGTCATCCCCGTCTCGCACCAGCAGCCGGTCTTCGTCGACACGGACGCGGTCGTCGGCTGGAGCGCCCAACTCCACACCTCGCTGCACCGTTCACAGTCCGTCGGCTCGATGATCCGCGGCGGCTCGGGCGAAGCGGTGCAGCTCAAGCTGGAGGGCGAGGGCTTCGTGATCGTACGGCCCAGCGAACTCACCCAGCAGAGGGCGTCGCAGAACTGAAGCTGAGACGAGCAGGCCGGCGCTACGGCCTCGGTGGGCCACGGGTGCTGCGCGGCGTCGACCTCGCGCTGCGCCGGTGCACCCGGGTGCGGGTGCACCGCACGAACGGCAGCGGCAAGTCGACGCGGTGCTGATCGCCACCGTCGCCTTCGCGATCGCCGCCGTGACGGTCTTCCTGCGCGGCACGGACGGCGGTAGAGCCGCGAGTTCGAGTCGTACGTATGGACGAGCGGGAGTCGTACTGCGGGACCTCGGAGCGGGAGACCGCCGAGCCGGCCGAAGCTGCCGCCGACGGGCTCTTCGCCGAGTGCGTGCTGTGCCGCGAGCCGACCGAGTGCCCGCAATCGGTCGAGGGGGCGCCGCTGTGTCCGGTCTGCGAGTGGCGGGAGGCCGAGCGGACGGCATGCTCGGGCCGACCGGCCGGTCGGCCGTCCTGCCCGGGGTACCTTCGGGCGAATGACGCGCCGCGCGCGTGGCGGGCGGCGCGTGCGGTGGTACGCGGATGGGCATGACCCCCAGGCCGTCGGATCCGCCAGAGTGCCCACCGCACTTCACCACAGGCGCGGCGCGCGTGCCCGACGCCCTGAGGACCGCCGCCGCGTACGCATGGCGGGTCATCGTGGTGGCCGTCGCCGTCTACAGCGTTTTCGCCGTGCTCGGGCGCTTCCACGAGATCGCCGTGGCCGTCTTTCTCGGCCTGGTGCTCACCGCCGTGCTGCGGCCGGTGGCCGACCTGCTGGGACGGTTCCTGCCGCGTCCGCTCGCCGTCGCCGTCGCACTGCTCGGCAGCATCGCGCTCGTCCTCGGTGTGCTCGCCCTGGTCGGCGAGGTGGTCGCGGGGGAGCGCACCACGTTGGTGCGGGAGTTCCGCACCGGCATCGAGAGGATCGAGAACTGGCTGGAGCAGCCGCCGTTCCGTGTCGACCCGGAAGCCCTCACCGATGTCCAGTCCCGCATCGGCCAGTTGCTGTCCAGCCACCGGTCCACCGTGGTCAGCGAGGCGCTGAGCGGCGCCGGACGGCTGGTCGAAGTGCTGACCGTGTTCGCCCTCGCGCTGTTCTGCTCGGTCTTCTTCACCCACTCCGGCGACCGGCAGTGGGGGTGGTTCTGCGACCAGCTGCCGCTCGGCGCCCGCGAGCGTGCGACGGTCGCGGGCCGGGCCGCCTGGCGGACGTTCACCGGCTACACCCACGGCATTTTCCTGGTGGCAGTCACCAACGCCGTCCTCGTCGGTATCGCCCTCTCCGCCCTCGGCGTGCCGCTCGCGCTGCCGCTGGCCCTGCTGGAGTTCTTCGCCGCGTTCATCCCCCTCGTCGGCTCACCCATCGCCCTCGCGGTGGCCGCGGTGGTGGCTCTGGCAACCAAGGGGCCGGTGATCGCGGCCGTGGTCGTCGCTCTGATCGTGGTCATCGGGCAGATCGAGGGGCATCTCCTCCACCCGATCGTGATGAGCTGGGCCGTCCGGCTGCATCCCGTGGTGGTCGCGCTGTCGGTCGTCGGCGGAGCCGTCGCGGCGGGCCTGGTGGGCGCGGTCGTTGCCGTGCCGCTGGTGGCCGTGGTCTGGTCGGTCCGTCAGGCCCTGAGAAAGGCCCGCTTGTCCGGATCGAAGAGCCTCTCCGGCCCGGAAGGCCCGGCAGCGCCGGAAGGCTCGTCCGGCCCGTAGTGCAGGCCCGCCCCGTAAGGCTTCCGGAGGACAGAGCTGACCTGCTGTCAGGGCGCGGCCGTCTCCCGCTCCTCGCCGACCAGCGACTGGGCCAGGGGCATCCGCGCCAGGGCGACCACCCCCGCCGCCACCAGAGCCACGCCGACGGCCTGGGGAACCAGCCACCAGCCGGTGCGGACGTGTTCCTCGTAGAGCAGGATGCCGAGGGCCATGCTCACCGCCGCATCGCCGAGGGTGAGCGCGGGCTGGGAGGCGACCAGCGGACCGGCCTGCATGGCGTTCTCCAGCAGGAACAGGGCGCATGCGCCGAATGCCGCGAAGGCGTAGGTCTGCCACGCCGTGAGGAAGGCCGTGATGCCGTCGTCGTCCAGGATGTGCATCGCGGCCTTCAGCAGGGCCGCGGTGACCGCGTAGCTGATGGCGGTGGCCGAGCCGAGGAGGGCGGCGCGTGCGCGGCCCTCGGGGCGCCGCAGCGCCGCGGCGGTGAGCGCGAGGACCGCCGCGGCGCAGACGGCCAGCGCGATGATCCAGCGATCCAGCGGTACCCGGGTGAGGTTGCCCGAGGGCGAGGCGGCAGCCAGGGCGATGCCCAGGCCCACGACCACGCCGACCACGGCGACCCAGCCGATGCGCGGCATGTGCCGGTGCAGCACCAGGGACGCGATGACCAGGGTGAGTGGCAGTTCGAGCACAAAAAGCGGCTGGACGATGGTCAGCGGCCCGGTCGCCAGCGCCACCGCCTGGCAGACACCGGCGGCGACGACGGCGAGGATCCCGGCCAGCCACACGGGCTGCCGCAGCAGGTCGAGCATCAGAGAGGCCCGAAGGCCGTCGGAGCGTGGTACGCCGAGGGCCGCCTTGCGCTGCAGCACGGTGGCGAACGCGTTGCTCAGTGCGGCCAGCAGAGCGAAAACGACCGGCAGCAGGATGTGCACCGTGGTCCGCCTCCCGCGGTCGGCGGTCGCCGCGGAGTGCCGTCGGCGCCGCGGACGTGACCGGACATGTCGCGCAGCCCCTGTGCGGGACCGCTTCTGCCATGGTGCCCACGGGGGCCTGTGCCCGCGATCCGAGCGGGGCTGCGCGCCTCCGGCGGCGCGCCGACAATGGGGGCGGGAGTGCACAGCGGCAACCAGCGGCGCGGCCCGGTCCTCGTCCGAGGGGAGACAGGTGTCCATGCACGACGAGTCGGAGCAGGCCGCCCCGGTCGGCGCCGCCGACCCGGACACGGCCGCCGGCCGGCACTGGGCTTTCGTTGCCGTCGCCGTCGCGCTCTTCTGCATCCAGGTCGACTTCTTCGCACTCAACCTGGCCATCCCCGGTATCTCGGACGAACTCGGGGTGACACCGTCGACCGCCCAGTGGACCCTCTCCGCCTACATGCTCGCCGTCGGCTGCTCCTTCATCGTGGGCGGCCGACTGGGCGACGTCTTCGGCCGCAGACGCGTGCTGATCACGGGCCTCGCGCTGTTCGCGGCCGGTTCCGTGGGGTGCGCGTTGGCGCCGGGGCTGGAGCTCCTCGTGGCCGCGCGGATCGTGCAGGGTGTGGGGGCCGGCTTCGTCTTCCCCGTCTCCGTGGCTGTGATCAGCAACGTCTTCCCGAAGGAGACCCGTGCCCGGGCTCTGGGCGCCGCTTTCGGTGTTGCCAACGTCGGGACCGCGCTGGGTCCGTTCGTCGGCGGCGGCTTCACCGAGGGGCCGGGGTGGCGCTGGATCTTCTGGCTGCTGGCACCGCTCAGCGTGCTGTCCCTGGTCATCGCGGTGATCCACGTACCCGACTCGCGGGACGTCTCCGCACCGCGCCGGCTCGATCTGACCGGCTGCTTCACCATCGTGTGCTGCCTGGCCGCGGTCACCCTGGCCGTGGAGCGCGGGAGCGTCTGGGGCTGGGACCATGCCCGCACCCTGGCGCTGTTCGGCGTCGCCGTCGTCACGGGCGGACTGTTCCTGCTGCGGGAGCAGCGGGCCCGCCATCCGCTCATCGACCTCAGGCTCTTCCGCAACATCCCGTTCGACCTGGTCACCGGTATGGGCTCGGTCGCCAACATGGGCTACGGCGTCACGGTCTTCGTGGCCACGCTCTACCTGCAGGGCGTGCGGGGCCTCTCGCCTCTGATGGCCGGCGTCGTCTTCCTTGCCCCGGCCGTGGTGGTGGCGCTCACCGGCCCGTTGGGAGCCCGCCTCGCGACGTGCATGCGGCCCACGGTGGTGATGGTTCTGGCCGGCGTGATCGCGGGCACCGGGATGGTGGCCCTGAGCCTGGTGAACGCGTGGTGGCTCTACATCCCCGTCTTCGCGTGGTGCGGTCTCGGTCTCGGACTCGGCTGGACGTTCTCCAGCGTCGCCACCCAGCAGGTCGTCGCGCCTGCCAGGGCTGGTGAGGCATCCGGCGTCCTGCTGACCTTCCTCGTCACCCTGGGGGCCATCGCCCTCGCCGGCGCGGCGGCGGCGATCACGGCGATGACGCCCGAACGTCCGCCGGAGGCCGCGTACGACGTGATCCTGCGGGTGGGCGGATCGGTGATCCTGGCGGCGTCCGGGATGGTCTTCGCCGTACGTCAGTGGCTTGTCGCCCACGACAAGGTGGACGCCTCGGTGTAGGGGCGGCCGGGCGGGGGCACGGCCGCGCGGTTTCCGGGCCGATTGCTCCCGCCGGGTTGGCTGCGTGCGCTCCGGGGAGTGGGCCCCCGTCCCGGCCGATCGCATCAGCACCGAGACCTTCACGAACCGGTAGCCGCGCCGGCGCAGTTCGGGGACGATCCGGCGGACCGCCGCTCCGGTGGCGGCAGCCGCGCTGCGCGTGCAGTGCAGCACGACCGGCGAGCCGGGCTCCACGGCCTCCAGCACCTGCTCGGCGACGGCGTCCGCGTCGGTGGCGAACGCGTCGCCACTGACGACGTCCCTGCACGGCGATGAGCCCGGCCGGAGCAACGGCCCGCGCCCGCCGTATGGATTGCATTGTGCAATCATGCCTTCGTCTCTTTAGGTCCGCGTGCTCTGGAGGAACGGCATGACAGTGCCCCCGACGGCCGGTGTGCTCGCCGGTGTGCGGGACCTGCTCGCGGCGCCGGACGATCAGGGCGGCGCCATCTGGCGCCTGACCCCTGCCGCGCGGCAGTTGGACGCCAACCTCATCCGGCTGCTGCCCGGCACCCGGGGCCCGAGCCACGTCGAGCCGGACCTGGATGTGCTGCTCTGCGTGCTCGCGGGCAGCGGTGAGCTGGAGGTCGGGGGAGAGCGGCAGAAACTGGAGCCGGGCAGCGTGGCCTGGCTGCCGCACGGCATGGCGCGCTCGCTGTCCGCCGGGCCGGACGGCCTGGTCCATGTCACGGCGCACCGCCGCCGCCCGGGCCTGACCATCGGCAACGCGGCGGCGGTCCGTGCAGACACCGCCGGCGGCGAGCCCGTCTGCCTGCTCGGCCGTATCTGCCCCGACTGCGACCACCCCGCCGAGGACTCCGCTGCGCGTTTCTGCAGCCGGTGCGGTAGCCGTCTGCCCTCCTGAAACCTTCTCTCCGCAGTCTTTTGACGGTGAGCCAGTTCACGATTTCGCAGTCGCGATGAGTACAACTCCCGCCCCATCCGTATCAACGGTCGGACGCGTCCCCCGGTCTGTCGCCGACAACCGGATTCCGTATCCCCCCGCAGGAGGCGGCGAGTTGAGTCACAGGCGAATACCCAAGCGAAAGGCCGTGCTTGCAGGAGCCGGGGCGGTGGGCGTCGCCGCGGCTGCCGTGCTGCTGCCCCACGCCAACGCATCGCAGTCCGGCTCCGGTTCCGAGTCGAAAGCGGCCCCCAGAACGATGAGCGCCGCGGCGGCCCAGAACCTCATGTCGCAGTTGGGACCCGAGCTGGGTGACGCATACGCGGGTGCGTACTACGACGCACAGAAGCAGCAGGTCGTCGTCAACGTGGCCGGCGACGGCGACGACGTGGTCGCCCAGGTCAACGAGGCCGGCGCGGTGGCGAGGCCCGTCGAGAACAGCATGGGCGAACTGAAGTCCGCCACGAACACACTGGCCGACAAGGCCACCATCCCCGGCACGGCGTGGGCCGTCGACCCGAGGACGAACCAGATCCTCGTCACGGCGGACCGCACGGTCGCCGGCGACAGCTGGAACCGACTGGAGTCCACCGTCCGGTCGCTCGGCTCCGGCATGGCCCGTATCCAGAAGTCCGCGGGCGAGTTCAAGACCTTCCTCGAGGGCGGCGACGCCATCTTCGGCGGCGGGGCACGCTGTTCGCTCGGCTTCAACGTGACCACCGACGGCGGACAGCCCGGCTTCCTCACCGCCGGACACTGCGGGGTGGCGGACGACCAGTGGTCCGAAGATCCGAACGGCGCCCCGATCGGTACGGTCCAGTCCGCGACGTTCCCCGGCGACGGCGACTTCGCCCTCGTCACGTACGACGACCCGGCCACCGAGGCCCCCAGCACCGTCGACCTCGGCAACGGCCAGACGCTGGACATCGTGCGCGCGGACGACGCCGCCGTAGGGCAGGACGTCATCCGTATGGGCAGCACCACCGGACTGGACGACGGCCAGGTCACCGGGCTGAACGCCACGGTGAACTATCCGGAGGGCACGGTCACCGGCCTCATCCAGACGAACGTCTGCGCCGAGCCGGGCGACAGCGGTGGTGCGCTGTTCACCCGTGACGGCAGCGCGATCGGACTGACCTCGGGAGGCAGCGGAGACTGCACCTCGGGTGGTGAGACGTTCTTCCAGCCGGTGACGACGGCGCTGGCCGCGGTCGGTGCGCAGATCGGCGAGGGCGCCGGCGGCGCGGGCGGCCAGGACCAGGGCGGCCAGGACCAGGGTGGTCAGGCAGGTCAGGACCAGGGTGGTCAGGACCAGGGCGGTCAGGACCTGGAGGGCCAGGCAGGTCAGGACCAGGGTGGCCAGGACCAGGGTGGCCAGGACCAGGGCGGTCAGGACCTGGAGGGCCAGGACGGCCAAGCCGGCCAGGACCAGCGCCGGCAGCAGGGAGGCTTCGACGACAACTGACCCCTGACCCCCATCGGCCCGGGGGGTGGGCGCGCACCGAGCCCACCCCCCGGGCCGTGCTCAGAGCGTGTCGCTGAGCGAGTCCGCCGGCCGCCGCCGCGCCGCCCGCGTCGCCGGCAGCGAGGCCGCGGCCACCGCTCCCAGCACGGCACCGACGACCACGATCACCAGCACCGGCCACGGCGGCAGATGCGCGATGCCGGCCCCCATACCGCTGGAGCTGCCCTGGGCGTCCACCAGCCACCTGCCCGAGACCACCCCGAGAGCGGTCCCGACGACGGCCGACACCAGCGCCGTCAGCCCGGCCCCGGTCACGATGACCGCGCCGATCTGCCGGGGCGTCAGTCCGATCGCCTTCAGTGCGAGCAGGTCGCGTCCCCGGTCGCGTACCCCGGTGCTGATCAGCGTCAGCAACTCGGTCAGCCCGATGAGGGCGAGGACGGCGATGAGGGCCGCGATCACCCCCCGTGCGGGCTCAAGTCGGTCCGCCGGGTTCGGCGTCTCCCGGATCTCCAGCGTTCCGCCCGCCGCGCCGGCGAGCGCGGTGCTCACCGCCCGCGGGTCCGAGCCGTCCGCCAGCACCAGCGCGTGGAAGTCGGGCCGCAGCCCCGGGTCGCGTTCCCGCAGGGAGTCGATGGTCGTGGAGATGACCCGCCCGCCGGACTCGGGCTCGATGCTGCGCCCCACGATGTGCAGGATCTGGGGCCGGCCCTCGACCGTCATCCGTACCCAGTCGCCGACCCGCACTCCGAGGAGGTCGAGCAGCCCCTGCCCGGCGACGGCCTCGTCCGGGCCGCGGGCAGCCCGGCCCTCGACGACCGCCGACGGGTAGGGGTCGCGGGCGGTGCCGAGTCCGCGCAGGGTGATCGTGCCGGTCTGTCCGGGGACGAGCGCCGCCATCTCGGCGCCCGGGTGGACGGCGGTGATGTCCGGGGCCTGCGCGAGTGTGTGTCGAAGCTCGTTCTCCGACGGCCCGCCGGGCTGCTGCGCTCGTACGGTCAGTGCCGCAGGAAGTCCCATCTGCGCGGGCCGACCGCGGAACTGGTCGAGGGTCGACCAGGCCACGAGGGCGACGGTGATCAGTACCAGCGGGAGGGCCAGTCGCCCCACCGCGACGACCGTCAGGCCCCGGCGCGGGAAGGCGGACCGCCACCCCAGCACCAGCGCCACGGGCACCCGCATCCCGAGCGCCCGGCGGCCGAGCGCGGTCATCGGCGCGGCCGAAGGCTGTGCGGCCCGGGCCACGGGCACCGGAGGCACGCGGCCGGCGCGCCAGGCGGCGAGCCCGGTGGCCAAGGCGATCAGCAGCACCGCACCGCACGGCACACCGATCATCAGGGCCGCGTAGCCGGGCAGGTCCTGCCACAGCGCTGCCGCGTCCCCGATCCGGCCCGGTATCCGCGCCCCGAGTGAGGCGATCGCCGCCGTGCCGAGCGCGACTCCGAGCAGGGCGAAGGCCAGATGCTGCACGAGGAAGCCGCGCACCACCTGACCCGGTGTGAACCCGACGGCCTTGAGCACGGCGATGTCCCGGAGCTGACCGCGTACGCGGGCGCTGATCGCCCCGGACGCGGCGAGCGCGGCCGCCAGCAGCGCGCCGAGACCGAAGACGGCGAACAGCTGGCCGAGCAGCCGGTCGTCGCCGCCGGCCTCGGCCCGCGCCTGCTGCCATTTGGTGACCTGGGCGACGCGGTCGGCGCCCAGGACGGTGACGGCCCGCTGCACCATGAAGTCGGTGTCGCCGGGATCGTCCAGCCGCAGTCCGACGCTCTGCCCGGTGCTGCCGGGGGCGATCGTGTCGAGGGTGTCCGACCGCACCCAGCCGATGCCGGGTCCGCCGCCGGACCGGTAGCGGGGCTCGGCCGCCTCCGCGACCCCGGTGACCCGCAGTGTGTGGGCTGCGCCGTCGGGCCCGGTGACCCGTACGGTGTCGCCGGGCTCTGCCCACAGCGCCCGTGCGACCGAGCTCTCCAGGACGACGGTGCCGGCCGTGCCGGCGCCGTCCGGTGGAGCGAGCCAGCTGCCGGAGGTGACGAGCGGCCGGCCGACCTCCGGCGGTCGTACGTCCGCCGCCCGCAGGGCCACGCCCGCCCGCGCGCCCCGTGACTCGACGGTGGTGGTGGCCGTCCGGTACGGGCCGGAGAGCGCGGCGACGCCGTCGAGCCGGGACAGGGCTGCGGGGTCGGCCCCCGCCCGGGTCTGCAGCCAGATGTGAGCTCCCTGGGACTGGTTGAAGATCCGCTGCCAGGGGTTGGCGGCATAGCTGAAGAGCGCGCCGGCCAGCAGCAGGGAGGCGATGATCCCGGCGCTGGCCAGCACGACGAACAGGGCTTCGCCGCGGTGTGCGCGGAAGTCGGCGTGCGCCCAGCGCAGAGTGGCCCGCACGCTCAGTCCTTCAGTTCGAGTACGCCGGACACTCCGCCGCCAGGGCCCCGGCGGCCGCCGCCGAGCTCTGCGTCGTCCGCGATGCGCCCGTCGAAGAAGCTGATGACACGGTCGGCGGCGCTCGCCATCCGGGCGTCATGGGTGACCATCAGGATCGTCTGCCCCCGCTGGTGGAAGCGGGAGAGCAGCCGCAGCACCTCCCGGGTGCCCTTGCTGTCCAGGCTGCCGGCCGGCTCGTCGGCGAGGAGCAGCGCGGGGTGGTTGACGAGGGCCCTGGCGAGGGCGACCCGCTGCTGCTCGCCTCCGGAGAGTTCGCCGGGCATGGACTTCTCGCGGCCTTCGAGGCCCAGCTCCGCGAGGAGTTCGGCGCGGGAGGCGCGGGCGGCCCTCGGAGAGGCCCCGGCGAGCAGGGCGGGCAGTTCGACGTTGTCGGCGACGGTGAGGTTGGAGACCAGGTTGAAGAACTGGAAGACGACACCGATGCTGCGTCGCCGCAGCACCGCCCAGCGGGCCTCGCGGTATTCGTCGACGCGCTGCCCGTCGAGCCAGAGCTCTCCGCTGTCGGGCCGCTGGAGCCCGCCGATCAGATGCAGCAGCGTGGACTTCCCGGCGCCGGACGGCCCGGTGACCGCGACGAACTCGCCGGGGCGCACGGTCAGGTCCACGCCCCGCACGGCGTGCACGGGCGCGCCCTCGCCGTGGTGGGTCTTGGTCAGTCCCACGGCCCGCACGATGGGCGCGGCGGTCTGCCCGCCGGGAGACGCTGCGGCGTCGCTCATTCCAGCTCCTCCTGACAGCGTTCCAGCCAGTCCAGGTCGGCCTGCAGATGCAGCATGGCGCCCTCGATCAGCAGCTGGGAGACCCTGTTGTCCCGGTCCTCCGCGGCGGCCAGCTTCGACAGGTCCCGCATGGTGTTGAGGTACTGCCGCCGTTGTTTGTTGATCAGGGCGATGGGGTCGGCGAGTCCCGATTCCGGTGCGAGGGCGACCTTCATGAAGAACTCGTCCCGTACCCGCGGTTCGTCCGTGGTCTCCTCGAACCAGGCCCGGACCGCCTCACGCCCGGCATCGGTCAGCCGGTACGTGCGCTTGTTGGGCCGGCCCGACTGCTCGACGTCCTCGCCGTCGATCAGACCGCTCTTCTCGAGCCGGCCGAGGGTCACGTAGATCTGGCCGACGTTCGGCTGAGGGTACGCGGCGCCCAGGAGCTTCTCAAGGTCCTGTTTCAGCTCGTAACCATGCGCGGGGCCACGGGTGAGGAGTGCCAGGAGCGGCAGCCGCACGCGCTCCCCCTCTCTCCCGCTGCGGTAGTTTCCTGTTGGCCGGGCATCGGACGTGTGTCGTGCGGCACTCGCCTCGTCTGCCTGGACGTCTAGTATCGCCCATGCCTAACGGGTATATATAGGCCGCACTGGTCGGCAGCGCAGCCGGATCGTGCACTGGGAGGAACCTATGCGGTGGATGCGTGCCGCGGGTAGGGGACTCCTGGTCGTGGCGGTGCTGCTGGCGGGTTATGCCGGTTTCGCCACCCCCGGCCCGGGAGCGGATCCCGCGGGGCGTGGCCCCATGACGCTGGTGACGGCGGGTGACCTGACCGACTATCTCTCGCCGCTGCTCGACGACTGGAACAGCGCGCACCCCGACGAGCGGGTCACCCTGGTCGAGCTTCCGGACTCGGCGGACGAGACCCGGGCGCAGATGATCAGCGAACTGCGTTCCGGCAGCGATCGTTTCGATGTGCTGAACATCGATGTCGCCTGGACGTCCGAGTTCGCCGCGGCGGGCTGGATCTCCCCGCTGAAGCGCGACCGGTTCCCGCTCGACGCCTTCCTGCGGCCGGTCGTCGAGACCGCCACCTTCGACGGACGGCTGTACGCGGTCCCGTACGTCACCAATGCCGGACTGCTCTACTACCGCAAGGACATCCTCGACCGCGAGGGCGAGAAGCCGCCGCGCACCTGGGCCGAGCTGGCCCGGCAGGCGCGTACTCTCGCCCCGAAATACGGCCTGGACGGTTACGCGGGACAGTTCCTGCCGTACGAGGGGCTCACTGTCAACGCCACGGAGGCGGTCCACTCCGCGGGCGGCTCGATCCTCCGGGACGACGGCGACCGCGTCACCGTCGACTCCGGGGCCGCCCGCGCCGGACTGGCGTTCCTCGCGGACGGGGTGCGGGAGGGCTGGATCCCCCGCGCGGCGCTCCGCTACAAGGAGGAGGAGTCCCGGCAGGCGTTCCAGGACGGCCGGCTGCTCTTCCTCCGCAACTGGCCCTATGTGTATGCGGACGCCGGCGCCAAGGGATCGAAGGTGGCGGGCAGGTTCGGCGCGGTGCCGCTGCCCGGTCCCGACGGGCCGGGTACGAGTGTGCTGGGTGGCTCCAACCTGGCCGTCAGCAGCCATTCCCGGCATCCCGCTTCGGCCGCCGACCTGATCGCCTACCTCACCAGTGAACGGGTCCAGCGTCAGGTGCTCACCGAGGGCTCGCTGCCGCCGGTGCGTGCCGCGCTGTACGAGGATCCGGAGCTGATCAAGGCTCACCCCTATCTGCCGACGCTGCGCCAGAGCGTGCTGTCGGCGGTGCCGCGCCCCAAGAGCCCGCGGTACGACCAGGTGAGCCTCGCCGTGCAGGCGGTGGTGCAGGACGTGATGGCGCTGCGGCAGACGCCCGCCGAGGCTGTGGCGCGTCTCGCGCGTGAGCTCGAGGTCATCTCCCGCAGAGGCTGACCTCCGGACGCTGCGTTCAGGCCGCGTCGAACGCCTTCATCCAGAGCCTCTACTTACATGTTAAGTAGAGGCTTACTGCTGTGCGCTCCTCATTTTCGGGCAAATCACCCCAGCTTTGCGCTGTTTCCGGACGCATCGTTGACACCTTCCAGTCACTGCTACTTAACATGCATGCATAACAGCGCACCCGATCCGGGGCGCCCTCGCATCCAGCAGAAACAGGTCGACGCGAGATGCTCAGCACGCTTCCGGCCGGCACCGGCCACCCCTCCCGCACCGCCACCACCCCCGACCCCTGGTGGCGTGACGCGGTGATCTACCAGGTCTACGTCCGCAGCTTCCTCGACAGCACCGGGGACGGCATCGGCGACCTGGCCGGCGTACGCGCCGGGCTTCCCTACCTGCGGAAGCTCGGTGTCGACGGCATCTGGCTCAGCCCCTTCTACCCGTCGCCGCAGCACGACCACGGCTACGACGTCGCCGACTACCAGGGTGTCGACCCCGTCTACGGCGACCTCGCCGAATTCGACCGGCTCATGGCGGACGCCCGCCGCCTCGGGCTCAAGCTGCTGCTCGACATCGTCCCCAACCACTGCTCCAGCGAGCACCCGTGGTTCCGTGAGGCACTCGCCGCCGGCCCCGGCGGTGCGGCCCGCTCCCGCTTCCACTTCGCGCCCGGCCGTGGCCCGGACGGTGCCGAGCCGCCCAACAACTGGCGCGCCATGTTCGGCGGCCCCGCGTGGAGCCGGGTCACCGAGCCCGACGGGACGCCCGGTCAGTGGTACCTCCACCTCTTCACCCCCGAGCAGCCGGACCTCAACTGGCGCGACCCGGCCGTCGGCGACGAATTCGAGCAGGTCCTGCGCTTCTGGCTGGACCGGGGCGTCGACGGCTTCCGGATCGATGTCGCCGCGGGCCTCTTCAAGCACCCCGAACTGCCCGACTCCGACGACCCGGCCGCCGACGAACGCGCCCGCGACTCCGTCAACCAGCTCGCCTGGAACCAGCCCGAGGTCCACGACGTGTGGCGCCGCTGGCGTTCGGTGTGCGACGAGTACGCCGCAGAGGACGGGCACGACCGGCTCCTGGTCGGCGAGGTCTCCGTGCCCACCGCCCGCGAACACGCCCAGTACGTCCGCCCCGACGAACTGCACCAGGCCTTCTTCTTCGACCTGCTCAGCGCACCCTGGGACGCGGACGCCTTCCGGTCGACGATCGACGAGGCGATACGCGACATCGCCGGCACCGGGTCCACCGTCACCTGGGTGCTCAACAACCACGACCAGGTCCGCACGGTCACCCGGTACGCGGGCGAACCCGGTGTGGAAGGCAGTGGGCTCGGCGCCGCCCGCGCCCGCGCCGCGGCCCTGCTCATGCTCGCCCTGCCCGGTGCCGCCTACGTCTACCAGGGCGAGGAGCTCGGCCTCCCCGAGGTTCTCGATCTGCCCGACGAGGTGCTCACCGACCCGATCTTCCACCGCACCGGCAGCCGCAAGCGCATCCGCGACGGCTGCCGGGTCCCGCTGCCCTGGTCCGGCCACGCTTCCCCGTTCGGCTTCAGCCAGGGCGCGGCCGGGGCCCGGCCGTGGCTCCCGCAGCCCGAGTGGTTCGCGGAACACGCCACCGACCGGGCCCTGGCCGACACCCGCTCCTTCTGGCACCTGTACCGCGACGGACTCCAACTGCGGCAGAGCCTGCCGCAGTTGGGCGAGGGCACGCTGCGCTGGCTCGACGCGCCTCAGCAGGTCCTCGCGATGTCCCGCGGCGACGGACTGATCTGCGCGGTCAACTTCGGTACGGAGCCGGTGCCCGCCCCCGTGACCGGAACGCCCCTGCTCTCCAGCGGTCCCTGCCCCGACGGTGTGCTCCCCGGAGCGACCGCCGCGTGGTGGACCGACGACAGCACCCTCCCGTAGCGCCTGCCCGACGCCGACCCGTCGGCCGGACCTCACTCCCGCCCCTCCCTGGAAGGACCCACACCATGCGACGCAACGCCAGAAACACCGCCCTGCGCACGACGGCCGCAACCTCGGTCGTGCTCGGCCTCGCCCTCGGCGCCACCGCCTGCGGCGGCACCACCGGACCCGCGAGCGGCGGCGAACTCAGCGGCCAGACCGTGACCGTGGCCGGCGTCTGGACCGGCAGCGAGCAGAAGAACTTCAAGAAGGTGCTGGACGCCTTCACCGAGAAGACCGGCGCCAAGACCGTCTTCGTCCCCTCCGGCGACAACGTCTCCACCTTCGTCGGCAGCAAGATCGAGGGCGGCAACGCACCGGACGTCGTGATGGTGCCCCAGGTCGGCGTGCTCCAGCAGTTCGCGAAGGAGGGCTGGCTCGAGCCGTTGTCCGACAAGACCGCGAAGACGGCCACGGCGGGCCTCGCCCCGGTGTGGAAGAACTACGGCACTGTTGACAACACGTACTACGGGCTCTACTTCAAGGCCGCCCACAAGTCGACCGTCTGGTACAGCCCCGAGGCGTTCACCCAGGCCGGCGTCGGCGCACCCAAGACCTACGAGGACCTCCTCAAGACGGGCCGCACGCTCGCCGACTCCGGCCGCCCCGCCTTCTCCGTCGCCGGCGAGGACGGCTGGACCCTCACCGACTGGTTCGAGAACATCTACCTCTCCCAGGCCGGCCCCGAGAAGTACGACCAGCTCGCCAAGCACGAACTCAAGTGGACCGACAAGAGCGTCGTCGCGGCACTGACCACACTGGGCGAACTGTTCAAGGACGACCAGCTCGTCGCCGGCGGGGCGAAAGCCGCGCTGCGCACCGACTTCCCGGCCTCCGTCGAGCAGGTCTTCGGCCCCGAGCCCAAGGCGGGCATGGTCTACGAAGGGGACTTCGTCGGCGGCATAGCCAAGGACGAGTTCGGCCGCAAGCTCGGCGAGGACGCCGACTTCTTCCCGTTCCCCGCCGTCGGCGGCGGCAAGGCCCCGGTGGTCAGCGGCGGAGACGCGGCCGTGGTCCTCAAGGACGGCAAGAACAACAAGGCCGGCATGAAGCTCCTCGAGTTCCTCGCCACTCCGGAGGCGGCCGAGATCTGGGCGGGCGCCGGCGGCTTCCTGTCGCCCAACAAGGACGTGAACCTCGACGCGTACGGAGACGACACCACCCGCTCCACGGCGAAGTCCCTTGTAGCGGCCGGCAACTCGGTCCGCTTCGACATGTCGGACCAGGCGCCTGCCGCCTTCGGCGGCACCAAGGGCGCCGGTGAGTGGAAGCTGCTTCAGGACTTCCTGCGCGACCCGTCCGACCCCAAGGCCACCGCGGCGAAGCTCGAGGCCGCGGCCGCCAAGGCGTACGGGAACTGAGGCCGATCGCCATGGCCGACACCCTCAAGGAACGGGCCCGGGGGGCCCGTTCTCCCAAGGCCGGCGCCGCGCTCGACGCGCGGCGCCGCGCCCAGCGCAGAAAGCGCCGCCTCGCGGTCCTCTTCGTCCTGCCGGCCGTGCTGCTGCTCGGCGCCCTCGTCGTCTACCCCGTCCTCTTCTCCGTCGGGCGGAGCCTGTTCGACGCCGGCGGCGAGCAGTTCGTCGGCGCCGCGAACTACACGGAGATCTTCCAGGACCCCGCCACCCTCAAGGCCATCCGCAACAGCACCATCTGGGTCGTCGTGGCACCGGTCCTGCTGACCGGCCTCGGGCTGATGCTGGCGGTCCTCACCGAGAAGGTCCGCTGGGCCACCGCGTTCAAGCTGGTGCTCTTCCTGCCCATGGCGGTGTCCTTCCTCGCCGCGGGCATCATCTTCCGGCTCGCCTACGAGCAGAACCCGGACCGCGGCGTCCTCAACGCGGTCGTCGTCGGCGTCCACGACACCTTCGAGGACCCGGCCGCCTACCCGACGGCCCGCGCCCGTGAGAACCAGGGCCTGACCGGCAAGGCCGGCGGGCCGTACGCCACACAGGACGCCGTGCGCCCCGGCGGCTCGGTGAACCTCGGCTTCGTCGGCGTGGCCCCCGACGCGATCCCCGCCGGTGCCAAGCCCGCCCAGGCCGACGCCGCACCCGGCCCCGACGGCATCGGAGGTGTCGCCTACCTCGACTTCACCCCGGGCGGCGGCGGCACCCAGGGCAAGGTCGACCCGGCGGAGAAGGGCCTGCCCGGCATGACCGTCGAGGCCGTACGCGACGGCAAGGTCGCCGCCACCGCGACGACCGCCGCCGACGGCTCGTTCCGCTTCCAGGGCCTCGACGACGGCGAGTACACCGTCCGGCTGCCCGCGGCCAACTTCGCCGCGCCCTACGAAGGCGTGAACTGGCTCGGCCCCGCCCTGGTCACACCGGCCATCATCGGCGCCTACCTGTGGGTGTGGACCGGCTTCGCGATGGTCCTCATCGGCGCCGGCCTCGCCGCCATCCCGCGCGACGCGCTGGAGGCGGCGAGGATGGACGGCGCGAGCGAGGGCCAGATCTTCCGCAGGATCACGGTGCCGCTGCTCGCCCCCGTGCTGACCGTCGTCTTCGTGACACTGGTCATCAACGTGATGAAGGTCTTCGACCTCGTCTACATCATCGCGCCCGGACCGGTCCAGGAAGAGGCCAACGTACTGGCCACCCGGATGTGGCTGGTGTCCTTCGGCGGCGGC
The DNA here is from genome assembly GCF_055566095.1 of Streptomyces sp. NPDC027962. Lineage (NCBI taxonomy): Bacteria > Bacillati > Actinomycetota > Actinomycetes > Kitasatosporales > Streptomycetaceae > Streptomyces > Streptomyces sp. NPDC027962. The sequence goes on along the minus strand of NZ_JBVHTA010000005.1, from coordinate 218,319 downwards.
AACGACCAGGGCCTGGGCAGTGCCCTCAGCGTCCTGCTGCTCCTGCTGGTCGTACCGGCCATGATCTTCAACGTCCGGCGCTTCAGAAGGAGCGGAGCATGAGCGGCCAGACCACCGTCGAACGCAGGCCGGCCGCGCCGACGGCACCGGTCCCTCCCCCTGGCCCGTCCCGTCCGCGGCGCAAGGGCGGACTCGCCAAGTGGCTGAGCAGCTCGGTGGTCCAGGCGCTGCTGATCGTGGTCGCCCTGATCTGGATCACCCCGCTGGCCGGTCTCTTCCTGTCCTCCCTGCGCTCCGAGCGGGACAACGCGTCCGACGGCTGGTGGACGGCGCTGACCGACCCCTCGCAACTGTCGCTGGACAACTACACGGCGCTCTTCGAGGACTCCGGCATCGCCGGTGCCTTCTGGAACACGGTCCTGATCTCGGTGCCCGCGACCCTGCTCGTCGTAGGCATCGCGGCGCTCGCCGGCTACGCCTTCGCGTGGCTGGAGTTCCCCGGCCGTGACGCGATCTTCCTGGTCGTCGTCGGCCTGCTGGTGGTGCCGGTCCAGATCGGGCTGCTGCCGGTGGCGAAGCTGTTCGGCGCGGTCGGCCTGTTCGGCACCGTCGCGGGCGTCATCCTCTTCCACGTCGCCTACGGGCTGCCCTTCGCGATCTTCCTGCTGCGCAACTACTTCGCGGAGATCCCGAGGGAGATGCTCGAGGCCGCGCGGATGGACGGAGGCTCGGAGTGGCGGATCTTCTCCCGGCTCGTCCTGCCGCTCGGGCGGCCGGCCCTCGCGAGCCTGGCGATCTTCCAGTTCCTGTGGGTCTGGAACGACATGCTCGTCGCCCTGCTCTTCGCGGACAGCGAGTCGCAGCCGCTGACGGTGGCACTGCAGTCCCAGATGCGCCAGTTCGGCAGCAACATCGGCGTCCTCGCGCCGGGGGCCTTCCTGTCGCTGGTGGTTCCGCTGGTCGTCTTCTTCGCCTTCCAGCGGCACTTCGTGCAGGGCGTGATGGCGGGCTCCGTGAAGTAGCCCCGCCACCCGGCCCTCTCCCCGACCATGCCCGCCCCACGGCCCTGCCGCGGGGCGGGCATGCGTCGTCCGGATGCGGGCTCTGTGGCGCGGAGGGAAGGTTGTCTGGTCGAGCACGGGGCCTAGGGCCTCTCTTTGGATCTTGTCGAGAGGAAGACATGGACACCGACGCCCTGACACCTGACCTGCTGCGGAAGCTGCGCGAGCCGAAGGCCTACCCGGCCGTCTCCCTGACCATGCCCACCCACCGGCGCGAGCCGGACAACGGGCAGGACGCCGTACGGCTGCGGAACCTGATGGCCGAGGCCGGGCGCAGGCTCGACGCCGACGACGCCATCAGCCGCCAGGCACGTCTCGGCATCAAGGCGCAGCTGGAGAAGGCCGCCGACGACATCGACCTGCGACGGTTCCTCGACGGCCTGGCGATCTTCGCCGGCGCCGACGACCACCAGCTGTGGACCCTGCCGCGCAGCGTGCCGGAACGGGTCGTCCTCAGCGACAGCTATCTCACCCGCAACCTCGTCTCCGCCAAGGCGCAGGCCAGGCCGTACTGGGTCCTGGTGGTCGCCGCGGACCGTGCCACGCTGTGGAGCGGCGCGGAGACGTCGGTACGCCGGCACACCGGCGGCGGCTTCCCGAAGGTGCTGCCGCAGGAGCCGCCCAACCCGCAGCGCGAGGAGCGCCAGGGTGACGTGGCGAGCACCTTCACCGATGAAACGACCCGCCAGTTCATGCGGGACGTCGACAACGCGATCGCCGCCGTCCTCGCGGCCGAGCCGAGGCCACTGTTCCTGGTCGGCCTCGCGCCCGCCCTCGCCCTCCTGGAGGAGGCGTCGACGGCCGCGCGCCCCTTGTCACCGGCAGCCCGGGTGGTCAAGGGCGGTCTCACCGACGGCCCCGCACCCGAGCTGCTCAAGGAACTGCGACCGGCGCTGGACGAATACCGCCGTGCCGAGGCGGCCCGCGTCGAGGGGCGCCTCGACGCCGCCATCGGCCGCCACGCCTTCGCGGCCGGTCTCGACGAGGTCTGGCAGTCGGTACGGGAGGGCCGGGCGGGGCTCGTCGTCGTCGAGGAGCACTACCAGCGGACCGTCCGCGTCGACGGTGAGCACCTGCGCCCGGCCGACGGCTTGGAGGCGGCCGATCCCGCGGTACGGGAGGACATCGTCGACGAACTGGTGGAGAAGGCGCTGGACGGCGGCGCCGAGGTGGTGTTCGTGCCGGACGACGAGCTGGCGTCGCACGACCGGGTGGCGGCGGAGCTGCGGTTCTAGACCTTGCTCCGGGCTCCGTTGCGGTGGACGTCTCAGGCACCCTCGGCGGCGAACGGGCCGCCGGAGCCGAAAGCCGGCGCGGCGAAGCGTTCCCCGATGTGGCGGTGTGTGGCGACGTCGGGGTGGAGCTGCCCGTCGTGCTGCGCCCGGGCCCGGCGTACCAGGCTCTGCCGGCACGTCGGGCTGCGCCCGGATCCGGTCCGCGCTTCGCGGGGCCCCGGGGCGGCGTCGGCCTCGCGCAGGGGCGCCTCCCATGGCCGTCAGGCCGCAGGGGGAGTGCGAGGTGCGGGGTTCGGGGGCGGAGCGGCGGCCGGACGGACCGGAGGCTGGGCGCCCCCGGCGCGTCACGGGGCGGCTGCGTCGAGGTGGGCCGTCAGTGCGTCCAGTTCCGCGTGCAGCGCGCGGAGGCGGTCCAGAGGGAGGCCCGTCGCCTCGGCGATCCTGCGCGGGGTGGCGAGCGCCTTCTCCCGCAGGGCCGCACCCGACGCCGTGGGGCGCGCGGTGACCGAGCGTTCGTCGTGGGTGCTGCGCCGGCGCTCCACGTAGCCCGACGACTCGAGCCGCTTCAGCAGCGGTGAAAGCGTGCCGGAGTCCAGTCGCAGATGTTCGCCGATCTGCTTGACCGGCAGCTCGCCGTGCTCCCACAGCACCAGCATCACCAGGTACTGGGGGTAGGTGAGGCCGAGGTCCTTGAGGGCCGAGCGGTACACGCCGTTGAAGGCTCGCGCCGCGGCGTGCAGCGAGAAGCAGATCTGATGCTCGAGGAGGAGGAAGTCCTCGTCCGGCACGTCCCGCAGCGTCTTCTTCTCCATGCCCTCACTCTACCAAGCTGTGGCCCATTAAGTTGTTCGCAACTGAATTGTGTGCTTTCATTTGGGTCATCGGTTTCCGACCCCGACACGAAGAGGGATGCACCCATGGACGCGCTCTACACCGCTGTCGCCACCGCCAACGGCCGCGAAGGCCGCGCCGTCAGCTCCGACGGTCAGATCGACCTGCCGCTCGCCTTCCCCGCGGCTCTCGGCGGCAACGGCCAGGGCACCAACCCCGAGCAGCTCTTCGCCGCCGGGTACGCCGCCTGCTTCGCCAGCGCGATGGGCGCGATAGGCCGCCAGGAGAAGATCGACGTCAAGGACGCCTCCGTGACCGCCGAGGTCAGCATCGGCAAGGACACCGACGGCGGCTTCGGCCTCTCGGTGATCATGCGCGTCGAGCTTCCCGACCACCTGCAGGGCGAGCCGGGCCGCGAGCTCCTCGAGAAGACCCACGCCTACTGCCCGTACTCCAAGGCGACCCGCGGCAACCTGCCCATCGAGCTCGTCATCGAGTAGGGCGCAGATACGGCCGCGGCCCCGGGGTGGACGACGTGTCCCCCGGGGCCGCAGTCAGCTCGGCGCAGATCAGATCAGATCAGATCTGATCAGATCAGTGCCACGGTCCCGTGACCGCGAACGTCGTACCGGGCGTGTAGCAGTTCACGTACATCGTGTCGCCGTCCGGCGAGAACGTGACACCCGCGAACTCGCCCCACTCCGGCTCGGCCTCCGTACCGATGTTCTGCGCGTTGCGCGCCATCGGATACACGTCGCCGCGCTTGGTCAGCCCGTACACGTGCTGCACGCCACTGCCGTCCTCGCACACCATCAGCCCGCCGCCGGGCGCCAGGCAGATGTTGTCCGGCGACTCGCCCGGCAGTTGGATGTCCGTGTCGGGCCCGAAGACGATCACGAGCGTGAGCCTGCGCCTGTGCGGCTCGTACTTCCACACCTGCCCGAAGTGGTCGCCCGCCGAGCCCTCGGAGCTGTGCGCGAAGCTGGAGACGAAGTACACGGACTTCCCGCCCCAGTAGCAACCCTCCAGCTTCTGGGCGTGCGTGATGCCCTTGGGGCCGAAGTCCTGCAGTCTGATGGGCGTTTCCTTCGCCTGGCTGTCCGGCACCGGCACCCAATCGATCCGGTCGAACGACGCGCCGATCTCCTGGATCTCCGACAGGTCCGCAACGCCCGGCACCCGCATGGCTTCCAGCACGCCGCCCGCACGCAGCGAGCCCGTGCCGCCCAGCGGCTTGTGGGGCAGGAAACGGTAGAACAGCCCGAACGGCCGCTCGAACGCGTCCTCCGTCTCGTACACGATCCCGTTCCTGGGATCGATGGCGATCGCCTCGTGCTGGAAGCGGCCCATCGCGGTGAGCGGAACGGCTCCGGTGCAGTGGGGGTCCGCGCCGTCGACCTCGAAGATGAAGCCGTGGTCCTTGGTGTAGCCGTTCGTGCCGGCCCTGTCCTCGGTCTCTTCACAGGTCAGCCAGGTGCCCCAGGGGGAGGGCCCGCCGGCGCAGTTGACCGCGGTGCCGGCGATGGCGACGTACTCGCCGAGGACGTTGTTGCGGCCGTCGAGCTCAAGGGCCGTACAGCCGCCCTTGCCCATCGGGTCGTACGTCAGCCCCTCGACGGCCGGTACGCCGATCCTGCCGTTGTGCCGGTTCTCGTGATTGCGGACCAGATGGACCCTGCCGCGGCGGCCGGCGAACGCGGCCATGCCGTCATGGTTGGTCGGGACCGGTCCCTCGCCCGAGCGCAGTGGATCGCCCTCGCGGGAAAGGACCTTGTAGTGGAAGCCCCTCGGCAGATCGAGCAGGCCGTCCGGGTCGGGGACCAGCGGGCCGTAGCCGCCGTTCCCGCGGGCGGCCGCGGTCCCCGCGAAGAGCTCGGTGAACGCACCGCTGAAGGCGATCCCGGCGCCCACCGCGCCAGTACGGGCCAGAACTTGACGTCGTGTTGCAGACACTCGGCAGCTCCCTGTGGGGTACCCCCATGCCGAAGGCCATGGGGAGGACAGGAGATGTGACCCGCACGTGTGTATCACGCAGATTACGCGTCACGTAACCGTGCGGGCCACTGTGCCTGAAGGTGCCTCTGTGCTAGGCGAGCGACGCGGCGAGCGTGATGTCCGTTCCGGAAAGCGCCTGGCTGACCGGGCAGTTCGCCTTCGCGTCCTCGGCGGCCTTGGCGAACGCCGCCTCGTCCATGCCGGGGACGTCACCCTCGACGGTGAGGTGGATGCCGGTGATGCCCTCACCGGGCTGGAAGGTCACCTCGGCCTTGGTGTCCAGACGGGCCGGCGGGGTGCCCGCACCGGCGAGGGCGTGCGAGAACGCCATGTTGAAGCAGGCGGAGTGAGCGGCTGCGATCAGCTCCTCCGGGCTGGTGCGGCCACTCTGTGCGGGCTCGCTGCGAGCCGCCCAGGTGACCGGGTACTCGCCGACGCCCGAGGAGTCCAGGGTGACGACGCCCTTGCCCTCGAGGAGACTGCCTTCCCAGACGGTGTGGGCCTGGCGGGTGGTGGCCATGGTGGTTCCCTTCAGATCGGGTTACGCGCCAAACCTACTGCGCCACCAAGGCCTTCGCGTCGCGCGCCAGCGCGGTGAGCCGCGAGATCGCCCGGAAGTACTTCTTCCGGTAGCCCCCGTTCAGCATCTCGTCACTGAACAGCTGGTCGAAGGGCAGACCGGAGGCGAGCACCGGGACCTCCCTGTCGTACAACCGGTCGGCGAGCACGACCAGCCGCAGTGCGGTGGACTGGTCGGGCACCGGCGTGACATCGGTGAGGCAGACCGCCCGAACTCCGTCGGTCAGCGCCCCGTAACGGCTGGGGTGGACCTTCGCGAGGTGCTCCAGCAGGCTCGGGAAGTCGTCGAGCGAGGCGCCCTCGGCGGCGTACCCGGCCTTGGTGACCTGCTCGTCCGAGTACGGGGGAGGGGCCTCGGGCAGCCCTCGGTGGCGGTAGTCCTCCCCGTCGATCCGCAGCGGGCGGAAGTGGGCGGACAGGCCCTGGATCTCCCGGAGGAAGTCGGCAGCTGCGAACCGGCCCTCACCGAGCTTGCCGGGCAGCGTGTTGGAGGTCGCCGCCAGCGCGACGCCCGCCTCGACCAGCCGGCGCAGCAGCGTGGAGACGAGGACGGTGTCGCCGGGATCGTCCAGTTCGAATTCGTCGATGCACAGCAGCCGGTGCCCGCTCAGTGTCTGCACGGTCTGCTGGAAGCCGAGCGCGCCGACCAGGTTGGTCAGCTCGACGAAGGTGCCGAACGCCTTGAGCGAGCGTTCCGCGGGAGTCGCGTGCCACAGCGAGGCGAGCAGATGGGTCTTGCCGACGCCGTAACCACCGTCGAGGTAGACGCCCGCCGGCCCGGTGGGGGCGGCGGGCTTCTTGGCGAACCAGCGCCGCCGGCCGCTGCCACTGGCGTGCGCACCGCCGAGGCCCTGGGCGAAGTCGCTCAGCACCCTGACGGCCTCGACCTGGCTGGGCTGGTGGGGATCGGGGACGTACGTGTCGAAGCGGACCGAGTCGAAGCGCGGCGGCGGCACCATCTCGGCGACCAGACGGTCGGCGGGGACATGCGGCTCGCGGGCGCACAGCGACAGGGGAGCGGCTTCTGCTATCGGGCTGGTCGGCACAGTACTCAACTGTAAGCGCGTGCCAGACTGCACCGTATGCGACGCCTGTTCCCTGTGACCGACCAGACAGCGGCAGCCGACGACCGGGAGTGGTCGCTGGACGAACTCGCCGAGGCCTACGCCTATCCGGAGACCGGCCCCGCCGCCGGCACAGAGGCGGGTGCCGACGGCGTCCCAGGGGCCGGCGCCGCCGTGGCCCGGGGCGGGGGCGGCGGTGCCTGGCTGCGCGCCAACATGGTCTCCTCCCTCGACGGCGCGGCCCAGCACGACGGCCGCTCGCAGCCCATCTCCTCCGACACCGACATGCGGATCTTCGGGACCCTGCGGGGCCTTGCCGACGCCGTGGTGGTGGGCGCGGAGACCGTACGGCTGGAGGGCTACCGGCCCGCCCGCGCCAGGGACGCCTTCGCCGAGCGCAGGGCCGCGGCAGGGCAGGGGCGGGCGCCGGCGATCGCCGTCGTGAGCGCCTCGCTGCGGCTGGACTTCTCGCTCCCGCTGTTCACCGAGCCGCTGGTGCCGACGCTGGTGCTGACCGGGGCCGCCGCTTCACCGGACCGGATCCGGGACGCAGAGAAGGCCGGTGTGGAGGTCGTCGTCGCAGGTGACGGGCCCGGGGTGGAGCCCGCACGGGCCGTGCGCGCGCTGGCGGAGCGGGGTCTGGTGCGGCTGCTGACCGAGGGAGGTCCGAGGTTGCTCGGTCAATTCGCGGCGGCCGGGGTACTGGATGAGCTGTGTCTGACGGTGTCGCCGACGATGACGGTGGGGGATGCGCAGCGCATCGCGGGCGGGCCGGGACTGCCGGACCCGGCACGGTTCGCCCTGGACTCGGTACTGGAGGAGGCGGGATTCCTGTTCACCCGGTACCGCCGCGTCTGACAATCGGCGGAATTTATCGTTCCGCTTGCCGCCCGCCGGGCACACTTACCTCGCAGACCCAGTGTGGGCACGGGAAGGATGGTTTCCGCAGTACCGCGCAACACTGCAGCACCGCAGTTCCGCTGTCCCCGTAGTCCGCGCAGTTCCGCCGTTTCCGCAGAAGGGCTCCTGACGTGTTCACAAGCGTACTGATGATCGAGAAGCCCCTGACCTCGGAGGACGTGGAGTTCGTCACCACTCTGCACGGCGACGAGGGCGTCTCGTTCGTCGTGCTGATGCAGCCGCGCGGCGACCAGGCCGACGTACTGCTGCGCGCCATCGACGACGTGGCGGTCGGCGAACTGAGGGAGGCGGTCCGCGAGGGCGAGGAGCCCGAAGGGGAGGAAGCCAAGGCCCCGGCCCAGCGAGCCCTGGAGCACTCGCTGGCCGCCCTGCGGGCGGCCGGCTGCGAAGCCGTGGGACACCTTGTGGAGGACCATCCGCTCGACAAGCTGAAGTCGGTCGTCGACGAGGCGGAAGCCGACGAGGTGATCGTGCTCACCGAGCCCCACTACGTGGAGGAGTTCTTCCACCGCGACTGGGCCTCCAGAGCCCGCCACAAGGTCGGCGTGCCGGTGCTGAAGCTCTTCGCGCACAGCGAGTAGCGCCACAGGCAATAGGGTGGGCAGCCGCACGTACTCGTTCACCTTGGGGAGAGAAGCACATGGCACCCGCCGTCCCTGGCGCGATGGAGCGCCCGCACTTCATCGGCATCGGCGGAGCCGGCATGTCGGGCATCGCGAAGATCCTCGCCCGGCGCGGCGCGAAGGTGGCGGGCAGCGACGCCAAGGAGTCGGCGACCGCAGAGGCCCTGCGCGAGCTCGGCGCCACCGTCCACATCGGACACGCGGCCGAGCACCTGGCCGCAGACGCCAGCTGCGTCGTCGTCTCCAGCGCCATTCGCGCCGACAACCCTGAGCTGGCGCGCGCCGCCGAACTGTCCGTGCCGGTGGTGCACCGCTCGGACGCGCTCGCCTCCCTGATGACCGGCCTGCGCTCGATCGCCGTCGCCGGCACCCACGGCAAGACCACGACGACCTCGATGCTCGCCGTCGCCCTGACCGAGCTGGGCCTCGACCCGTCGTACGCGATCGGCGGCGACCTCGCGGGGCCCGGCACGAACGCGCGGCACGGCGAGGGCGACATCTTCGTCGCGGAGGCCGACGAGAGCGACCGCAGCTTCCAGAAGTACGACCCCGAGGTCGCGATCGTCCTCAACGTGGAACTGGACCACCACGCCAACTACGCGTCGATGGACGAGATCTACGAGTCCTTCGAGACCTTCGTAGGCAAGATCGTGCCCGGCGGCACGCTGGTGATCTCCGCGGACCAGCCCGGCGCGGTCGAGCTGACGTCCCGCGTCCGCGAGCAGTCGTCGCTCAAGGTCGTCACGTACGGCGAGTCGCAGAACGCCGACGTCCGCGTCCACAAGATCACCCCTCGTGGCCTGTCCAGCGAGGTCACGATCCTGCTGAACGGGAAGTTCCTGACCTTCACGGTCTCCGTCCCCGGAAGCCACTACGCGCACAACGCGGTGGCCGCGCTCGCCGCCGGAGTCGCCCTCGGCATCCCCGCGCACAACCTGGCCTCCGCGATCGGCACGTACACGGGCGTCAAGCGCCGCCTCCAGCTCAAGGGCGAGGCCGCGGGCGTCCAGGTCATCGACTCGTACGCGCACCACCCCACCGAGATGACCGCGGACCTCGAGGCCATGCGTGGCGCGGCATCCGGATCGCGGCTGCTGGTGGTCTTCCAGCCCCACCTCTTCTCCCGCACCCAGGAGCTGGGCACGGAGATGGGCCAGGCGCTCTCCCTGGCCGACGCGTCGGTCGTTCTCGACATCTATCCGGCCCGCGAGGACCCGATCCCGGGCATCACCAGCGACCTGATCATCGACGCCGCCCGGACAGCCGGCGCGGAGGTCACGGCGGTCCAGGACAAGGCGGCCGTCCCGGAGGTCGTGGCGGGAATGGCGAAGCCGGGTGATCTCGTTCTCACGATGGGCGCGGGCGACGTCACGGACCTGGGTCCGGCGATCCTGGCCCGCCTGTCGAACCGAGGGAGCGCTTGATGTCGTACGAGGTCGAAAAGCCCGACGAGCAGTGGCGGGAGGAGCTGACCCCCGCCGAGTACGCGGTCCTGCGCCAGGCCGGCACGGAGCCCGCGTTCGTGGGCGAATACACGGACACGAAGACGGTCGGCACCTACTCGTGCCGCGCCTGCGGGGCCGAGCTGTTCCGCTCCGACACCAAGTTCGCGTCCCACTGCGGCTGGCCGTCGTTCTACGACCCGAAGGACACGGACGCAGTGGAGCTGATCGCGGACACCTCCCACGGCATGGTCCGCACGGAGGTGCGGTGCGCCCGGTGCGGGTCGCACCTGGGCCATGTCTTCGAGGGCGAGGGCTACCCGACGCCGACGGACCAGCGGTACTGCATCAACTCGATCTCGCTGCGGCTGGAGCCGGACCAGTCATGACCTGACCGGCATCAGGGCCCGTCGGCACACGCCGACGGGCCTTGATGCGTGTGCGGCGGGGTCAGCCCTCGACGTGGCGGTCGTGATCTCCCTCTTGGCGGCTCGCGGGAGCCCGGACGACATCCGCCCCACCGGTCGGCATCGCGCGCTCACCCCGACGCGGAGACAAGCCCCGTCTCGTACGCGATGATCACCAACTGGACCCGGTCACGGGCGCCGAGCTTCGAGAACAGGCGGGTCACACAGGTCTTGGCGGTGGCGACGCCTCTGAAGAGGGTCTGGGCGATCTCCGTGTTGGACAACCCGCCGGCCGCCACCTCCCGTTCCCGGACGGTGATGCCGGTGAGCTCCCGCCTCTGCCCGGTGCCCACGGGGCGCCCCGCGAACTCGCGGATCAGCCGACGGGTCACGGCCGGCGCGATGAGGCCGTCGCCGGCGGCCACGATCCGTACCGCCGCCAGGATGTCGTCCAGGGCCATGTCCTTGACCAGGAAACCCGCTGGGCGTCGCGCACGTGTGACGGCCGCGCCTGCTCGGCCCGGCGCCGGTCGGCGGCCCATGCGGTCAAGGCGACCACCCGATCGTCACACTTGAGGGTGGTCATATGCCGATGGTGCATTCCGGTGCGTCGGCTGTCCCTAGCGTTCCGATCATGGTCACTTCCTCACACGAGGCGTCACACCGGATCTTTCAGGACCGCCCGGAACTCCTGGCTCCGGTCTTCCGGATCCTGGGCGTCCCCCTTCCGGCGCCGGCGACCGTGGAGGTTCTGTCGCCCGACGCCACCGAGATCCGCCCGCTCGAGCGCAGGGTCGACAGCGTGCTCCGCATCCAGCCAGAGGCGGGCAGATCCGGCGGCTTCCTCCTCGCCATCGAGGCCCAAGGGCGACGGGACAAGATCAAGCCGAAGAGCTGGGCGTACTATCTCGCCCACCTGGGGGCGAAGTACGAATGTCCGGTCCTTCTGCTGGTGACGTGCCAGGACCCGGCCACGGCACGCTGGGCCGCAGGGCCCTTCGAGCTGGGGCCGGAGGGCTGGCGGACGGCACTCGCGGTGCATCCGCTCGTTCTGGGGCCGGAGAACATCCCGGTGATCAAAGACACCGAGGACGCGGCGCGGGATCTCGCACTCGCGGCGTTCTCGGCGATGACACACGCCGCGGACCCCAACGTCACTGCAATACTGGAGGCGCTGGCCTCCGCGATCGGATCCGCCGACGGCGCATCCGCCGAGTACTTCACCGAGCTGCTGGAGATCGGCCTGGGTGACAGCCCGGCCCGAACCATCTGGAGGACGTTGATGAGCAGGGGAACCTTCTTTCCCGGCCGGGGCACCATCGTCGAGGAGTCGTACCTCAAGGGCGTCGAAGAGGGACGTGAGAAGGGACGCGAGGAGGGCCTGGAGGCCGGGCGGGTCGAGGCGCGGGCGCAGATGATCCTCCGCGTTCTCGAGAAGCGTCAGATTCCGACCCTGGAGAGCACCCGCGACCGCATCACCGGCTGCACCGACCCGGACAGCCTCGACCAGTGGCTGGACCGGGCGCTCACCGTCACCGAGGCTGAGGACTTGTTCGCCGACGACTGAGGGACCGGACCTGCCTCAACGGAAAGACCGGAACGGGCCGTCGGGGGCCGCGGACGCCTCGTCGGCGGACCCCGAAGTCCACGTTGGCGAGCGACGGGTTCGCATGGACGTTCCCCCCAGGGCCGGGGCAGGTCCGCGAGAGGCGCCCACCGACAGCCCGGCGCGCATGAGGCGCCCCGAAGGGCCAGGGCGACCGGCGCGCGCCCAGTGCTTCGACCGCACAGGTGCGCCGGGTCGGGCGATCGAGGTCATGAAGACGAGCTGTCGGACTCACCACCAATTGCCGGACCGCTCGACCGTATTGCTGCCGCGTGTCAACCTCGCGGTCGAATGCAGGTGGCCCGCCGCCGTGGTTTCTGCGTCGCTGTCGGTGGCCACGTTGGTCGGCCGCGACGGGGATCGCCGCCCGGACCTTGCGCCTGCGCCGGCGTACGGATCAAAGTGCACAGCCTTGATCTGATGCGCGTCTGTCAGGAAGGGCGCTCTCTCGGTGCCTTCGCCCAACCGGCATGACCTGCGCCGTCTGTTTCGTCTTCAGCGCGTGGCCCGGTCTGCTGCTTCTCGGGTGATGTCGGCGTAGAGGCGGAAGAGGGCAGGGCGGGCTTCGCCGTGGTCGCGTTCGTGCAGGGCTGCCCAGCAGCGGGCGATGAGCTCGCGGGCCTGGCTGCCGGGCCAGGGCCGGGGCAGGAGCTGAGGCGGCAGCAGCGGGTCGGGCTCCATGGCGCGGGTGAGTTCGGCGGCCAGCTCGACCGCGATGGTGAGGAGTGCGGATGGGGAGAGCCCGGCAGGGCCGGTGAGCCGGGCGAGGCGGGGCCGGGCGACGCGGCTGAGGCGGTGGTAGCGGTCGGCGATCTCCTGCAGCGGCCACAGGTGGCGGGCGAGTTCGGCAGGCTCTCGGGTCTCGCCCCTGCGCAGGTCAGCCGTCGTGAGGAGGGTGAGCGCGCCGTGGGCGCCCAGGCGGTGGGCCGCGTCTTCGACGTACGGTTCCCAGGTGTTGGCGCAGACGTACAGTCCGCCCTGGAGCGGCGCGCCGCCGAGGTGGACGAGCGTCTCGCGGAGGGCGTCGCGGGTGGTGCGGGCCGATTCGGGCACCGCGAAGGCGGCCAGGTGCCAGACGCCGTCCCACGGGGCGAGCCCGGCGTCCTGGCGGAATGCGTGCCGCACGAAGTCCGTGTTGGGGGCCAGGGTGCGTGTGGTGTCTTCTGTGGCGTGCAGCAGTGCTTTGCGGCCGCGGCCTTCGTGGGTGAACCGGCTCTCGGCCACCAGGCGTTTGATGCACAGCCGTACCTGCTGGTCGCTCATGCCGAGGGTCGCGGCGACGGTGTAGAGCTCGTCCGCGCTGACCGTGCCGTCCTCGCGGATCAGCGCGTGGACGAGCATGCGGGTGGGGATCTCGATGTGGTCGGTCATGGTGTGCGCAGTCCTCCCGGTCCCTTCGCCTCGACGGCGCGGTGCATGGTGGTCACCGCGCCGAATCCCAGCAGCCGGCGCAGGTAGGGCGTCTGCTCGGTCCGTACGGCCGTGAAGCCGCGCCGCTCGTACAGGGCTCTGGCGCGCGGATTGGTGTCGATCACGTCCAGTCTGATCTCCCGGCAGTCCTGCTCGGCCGCGACGGCGGCCACTTCCTCGATGAGCAGACTCCCCACGCCGCGGCCGCGTATGTCCGGGTCCACGGCGATGCCGTCCATGACGAGTTGCCCGGGTGCCGGGTTGCGTTCGAACAGGGCGAGGAGCAGGAGTCGGTGCAGTCCGCGCAGGTGTCCGTACGCGCGCAGCACGGCAGAAGCCGATCCCCCGGTGAGGGCCCGGCCTGCGAGCTGGTAGCCGGCGAGGCCGACGAGCTGCCCGTCGAGGAGCGCGCAGACCGCGCGATCGGTGTTCAGATGGGCGGCGATGAAGGGCACCGCCTTGTCCGGCGGGTTCAGGGCGGGGCCGAGTTTGCGACCGAAGGCCCCCCAGTACAGCTCGGCCGCCTGCCGCTCGGCGCCGGCGGGAACCCCCCGCCGGACTGTCACCGGTCCCGTGCCGGTACCCGCCGCGTCCCGTCCCATGCCCTGCCCCCTCCGTGCTGCAACCTTACTCGAAACTATCACTTTGGCGACGATCGTTCACACAATGATAGTTTAAGTGTCGGGCGTAGATCCGAGCAGAGGCGGTCAGATCGCATGTGTCCCAAGATTCAGCCCCGACGGCGTGGGCTCCGCATCGCCGTGTGGTTGCTCGTCACGGTCCTGGTCGTGGCCGCGGGCCTCGTCGGCGTGGTGCTGTGGCAGCACTCCTACGGCATGCACGAACAGCGGGTCTCGATCCGCCACGGGGACCACACCCTCAACGGCGTACTGGCCACCCCCAAGGACGGCCGCAAGCGCCACGGCCTGGTCGTGTACGTCCACGGCGACGGCTCCGTCGACGCCACCCACGACGACGGTTACAAGCCCATGTGGGAAGCGAACGCCAAGGCCGGGTACGCCTCCCTGTCCTGGGACAAGCCCGGCGTCGCGGGCGCACCCGGCGACTGGCTCGACCAGTCGATGGACGACCGGGCCGACGAGGCCGCCGCCGCCATAGCCTGGGCGCGCGCCCGTCCGGACATCGACGGCGACCGGATCGGGCTCTGGGGCGCCAGCCAGGCGGGCTGGGTCCTGCCGAAGGTCGCCGCCAAGACGCCGGTGAGCTTCGTCATCGCCGTCTCGCCCGCGATCAACTGGCTCCGGCAGGGCCGCTACAACCTGCTCGCCGAGCTGCGGGCCGACGGCGCATCGCCGGCCCGCACCAAGGCCGCGATCGCCAAGAGCGACACCACCCGCCGACTGCTGGAACGGCGGGCGACGTTCGAGGAGTACGTCAAGGCCATGGGCGGCGACGCGGACGGCATGACCGCCGGCCGCTGGGGCTTCATCTCCAAGAACTACACCGCGGACGCCACACGAGACCTCCGCGTCCTGCACGGAGTACCGGTGCTGCTGACCCTCGCAGGCCATGACATCAACGTGGACACCGCCGACACGCAGCGCATCTACCACAAGGTGCTGAAAGCAGGCGGTGCGTTGAAAGTCAAGTGCTACCCGGACGCGGCCCATTCACTGCTCAAGCAGTCCATCGAGCGGTCGGACCTCAAGATCACGCTCACCGCGCTCTTCTTCCCCCGCTCGCTGTTCGCGGACGGATTCCTGGACGACCAGCGACAGTTCCTGAACGTCTCGGCCGGGGCGGCAACGCCACTCCATGACAGTCCCGCCACGTCGACCACGAAGCGTTGTGCACGTTCGCGTGGATGACCAACCTGCCCGCCACAGGAGCAGACCCGGAGCCTGACGAAGCACTACTGGCCGGGCAGCGGGATGCCGGCCTGCCGTGCCTGGATTTCGGAGCGGACGAGCTCCAGCAGGCGGCCGGTCCAGTTACGGCCCCGGCCGCCGTTGTCGCCCCAGAAGCCGGACGCGGCGTCGTCGTAGACGACGGTCGCGTCGCCGGTGGCGAGGAGGATCTCGGCCAGGTCGGGATGCTGGGCGTACTTGGCGCGCAGGAGGCCCGTCATCACGGCCGTGCGGGCGTGCTCCCAGCCCGCACGTCGACCCGAGTCCGCCGCGACTCGCTGGGCGGCGTACGGATTGTCGGCCGACAGGACGGCCGCCCGCGCGTCGGCGTCGGCGACCGACAGAGCCCAGTAGGCGTGGGCGACGGACGGATAAGTGACCCCCTCGACCTCGACGGGCGCCGGATAGTCGTTGCGCAGGGCC
This sequence comes from Streptomyces sp. NPDC027962, assembly GCF_055566095.1. Taxonomy (NCBI): domain Bacteria; kingdom Bacillati; phylum Actinomycetota; class Actinomycetes; order Kitasatosporales; family Streptomycetaceae; genus Streptomyces; species Streptomyces sp. NPDC027962. The sequence continues at coordinate 202,854 of NZ_JBVHTA010000005.1, read as the reverse complement.
TTCGCGCCCGGATCGTCCTCCCGGTCCCTCGGGTACGTCTGGTACAGGTGGATCGCCGGTGCGTACGAGGTGACCGGTCCGTCCGCCGGGACCCGTGAGGGGCGTTCGGCGATCGACCGCGCCCGCTCCTCGAAGTAGGCGAGGGCGTCGTCGTAGTCCTCCTGCGAGACCGGCTCGTCGGACCAGTCCTCGAGCTCTCCCCCCGGCCCGGCCACCAGCACCTGGAGCGGCCAGTCCTTGCTGTCCATGTCGCCGAGCGCGTAGAGGCGCTGCGTCTCCGGGATGGCGAGGTAGGCGGCGCGGGCGGCGGCCCGGTTCTCCTCGGTCCGGTCGGCGAGGAAGGCGTCGACTGCGGCCAGGCACCGGGCCGTCGAGTCGGGGCGGCCGTTCAACTGTTCCACTGTGTCAAGCACTTCGGCCATCAGCAGCTCGGGCGTCAGCCAGATGTGCGGCTCGGCGAACTTCCAGGCGGCCAGGCCGTGCGCGGACGCGCGTGCCCCCTCGGGGAGCGTCGTGGCCACCCAGCCCTGGCGCAGCTTCTCCTCGAACTCGTCGAGGGTGACCAGGCCCCAGCAGTCGACCAGTCCGTCGGCGAAGACGAACAGGTCGGTGAGGAAGTACTGGCCGCCGTTGCAGATGAACGCGTGCCGCCAGGTGCCGGGTATGCGGACGCCGTCCGCGGTGCGATGGGTGATCCGGTTGCCGATCATCCCGTCATTGTGCCGCGCGGGTCCGGCATCGATGCCGATACTCAGGTTCCGGAGGTCGCTTCAGGGTCTGACTGACGACCCCGTCATGACGGCTGCGCGTGTCCTCTTCGGTGACCGGCCGGGTGATCGGAACCGGGACCAGCGGGTGTTGAAATTTTGTCAACACGCCTATGGGCAGCACGGTTAACCTCCGGTAACTTACCCCCGAGTAAGTTTGCGTGTCCCACTTCACATACCCAGGGGAGCCATGAACCGGAGAGCCGCCGGCCTGTTGGCCACCGCCGTTGTCGCTGCACTCACCGTCGGCACCGCGCCGGCCGCGACCGCCGCGCCCACCGCAACCGCCGCGCCCACCGCAACCGCCGCGTACGCACAGGCGGACACCGCGTCGTCCGACCCGTTCTACCGCTATGACGGCAGCAAACCACTGTCCTCGTACGAGCCGGGTGACGTCCTGAAGAAGCGCACGCTGGACTACCACGTCGTCGGAATCCCCACACCGGTGAAGGCGATCCAGCTTCTATACCGCTCGACCGACGCCCAGGGCCGACCCTCGGCCAACGTGACCACGGTGGTCCGCAGCCATGTCGGCGACGGCAGCAAGGCCGTGTCGTATCAGTCGTTCTACGACTCCCTCGACCCCGAGCACGGCCCCTCCCGGGCCATCGCCGGTGATGTCTCCCTCGGCGGAATGATCGCCAACGTCGAGGCCATCGTCATGGCGCCGATGCTGCTCAAGGGGTACGACCTCGTCATCCCGGACACCGAGGGCCAGACCGCCGAGTTCGCCGCCGGTCCGGCGTACGGGACGAACACGCTGGACTCGATCCGGGCGGGCATCCGCGCCGAGGGGTCCCGCCTGCACGGCGGAACCGAGTTCGGCCTGTTCGGCTACTCGGGCGGGTCCATCGCCACCAACTGGGCGGTGGCGCTGGCCCCGGCCTACGCGCCCGAGGTCAACGAGCAGCTGGTCGGCTTCGCCGAGGGAGGGGTGCTCGTCGCCCCGGCGCACAACCTGAAGTACGTCGACGCCTCGCTCGCGTGGAACGGCGTGATCCCTATGGCGGTCATCGGCGTCGCCCGCGCGTACGGCATCGACCTCGAGCCCTACCTGAGCGAGAAGGGTCGTGAGGTCTTCGGTGAGCTCGAGCACGCGTCCATCATCGACGCGCTGGGCCGCTACCCGGGGATGACGTGGAAGGAGCTGGTGAAGCCGGGGTACGAGAACCCGAACGCCATTCCCGCCTTCACCGAGGCGGTCAACAAGGTCAACCTCGGCCAGGCCCCCACCCCGACCGTCCCCGGGTTCATCGGGCAGGGCAACGCGGGCTGGCCGGAGGGGACGTTCGGCAACCGGCCGGGCATCGGCACGGGCGACGGCGTCATGGTCGCCGGCGACGTGCGGGCATTGGCCCGCCAGTACTGCGCCACGGGCAACGAGGCGATCACCTACGAGCAGTACAACCTGCTCAGCCACGTCGGAGCCATGCTGTACTGGACGCCGCGCGCGATGGCCTGGCTGGACAACCGCTTCGAAGGTGAGGCAGCCCCGAGCAGTTGCGGCCGTATCCCCGCCGGCAACTCCCTGGAGCCGGAGCAGCCAGCCGTCACGAGCTGACCGCGCAGGAACGCCCGCCGTGCGGCCCCGCAAGCGCGCGGGGCCGCACCGCCGTCAGACGACGGCGGCCGCGGTGTCGCGCACGAAGTTCGTCCAGGCGGACGGCGCGAGGGCGAGTTGCGGGCCCTCGGTGACCTTGGAGTCGCGGACGTGGACGGTGGTGGGGCAGGCGGCGACCTCGACGCAGTCGTCCCCCATCGGCCCACTGCCGGAAGCCTCGGTGGAGGCCGTCGGGGCCGGCGGATGCCTCCTCGGCTCCTCGGCGGGCGTCAGAGAACGGCCCCTGCACAGTCGTGGAACACCTCCGGCCAGTAGCGGTAGTCGTCAGGGTCCCTGGCCGGCAGGCAGGCCACGGGGTCGACCGCGGCGAGAGTGTCGGTCATGGTGACGGCGAGCTGGTAGTAGAAGTCGTCGGTGAAGTCGTGCTCCTCGTCGAGCTGCCGCTCGCGGTTGTGCAGCCACACCGTGAACGCGAGCGTGGAGACGTCCTTGTTGACCGGAACGACCCGGTCGGCGTCGTACTCGGCGTAGTGGACCTCGCCCGTCCGTCCGTCGACGAGGACGGTGAAGTCGTGCATCAGGCCGCCGAGGACCAGCAGGTGTTCCGCGTCGGGGGGCAGCGAGTCGCTGCCGTTCCACAGGTGCTGGTGGGCGGGGTTCTGCTTGGAGCGTTCGCGGTCGTCCGGCAGGGGTACCAGAACGTCCTCCGGGTCCATGCAGAACATCTGGGCGCCGCGCGGCAGACCCACGTCCGTCAGGAAGCGCCGTGTCGGCTCGTGCGTCAGCACGGCCGGCAGCCCGGACGGGTCGATGCGGACGATGTCGTCCGCCCCGAACTCCTCGTCCAGCAGGCCCTTCGGCAGTTCGAGCAGCAGGCCCCGCCCCGGCCCGGCCATCAGGGCCATCGGACGTATCACCGCGAGCATCCGCCAGAACGGCGGGATCGCGTGTGCCCATCCCGACGGGGCGCCCGCATCGCCCCAGCCGTCCTCTCCCCACTCCTCTTCGGTGAAGACCGACATGAGCAGCGCCGACGCCTCGGCCACCGCATCCGCCCCCGACTGCTCGGCGAGCCCTGCGAACCGCCCTCTCAGGGAGCCGAAGTCGCCGACCGCCGACACGAAACGCACCAGCGCGTCGAGGGACGGGGCGAGCGGGAACAGCTTCGCGCTCTCCGGGGATTTGTCGTACAGCCACATCGTGAACACGCGTCCTGTGGCGCCGTCGAGGACGACCTCGTCCGAGTCCTCGCCGTCGCTTCCCCGGAGGCGGCCGATGAGCAGTAGTTTGGAGATGCCCGGGGCGAGCTCCGCCGGGTCGCCTCCGCAGTCCGCCAGATACCGGTCCACGGTGCGAGCCCGGGAGCCGGCCGACAGCACGAAGCGCACCGACCCCTCGACGGGCAGCCCCGCCCCCGCCAGCCGACGCCGCGTCGCGTGGTGCGTGATCGCCGGATGGAGCATGTCCTCAGGCACTACGACAGTCCTCGCCGACATGATCGTCCCCCATATCCCTCGTCAGCGGTGATCCTCCGTGCTCCACGGTAGGTCCCACCACTGACAACGCCCGGTGCAGGACGAGGACCCGGGACGACAGGTGTCAGACGGCGGCGGCGTCCCTGGTGTCGCGCACGAAGTTCGTCCAGGCGGACGGCGCGAGGGCGAGTTGCGGGCCCTCGGTGACCTTGGAGTCGCGGACGTGGACGGTGGTGGGGCAGGCGGCGACCTCGACGCAGTCGTCGCCGGAGCCGCTGCTGTAGCTGGACTTGTGCCAGGACAGGGCGACCTCCACGCAGGAGTCGCCGGAGCCGCCGCTGTAGCTGCTCTTGAACCAGGCCAGTTCGGTGGTGCCGCTCATGCCGCTCCTCGCATCTGCCGTAGCAGGCCCAGGGAGTCCGGAAGCGTGAGAGCCTGCGATCGCATCCTGGCATACCGTATCTGGAGCACGCTGACCACTTTTCGGTCGGTGATGAGTTGCCCACTCTCCTGTCCCTCGCAGTAGGCCAGCCACCGGTTGTCCGGGGTCTCAAGGAGCCGCATGGGGCCGTGCAGCCCCGCGTGGCTCTCCCGTACCACCGGCATGATCTGGAACTCGATGTTGCGGCGTTCCGCGAGGCTGATGAGGTGGTCGATCAGCTCACGCGTCGTCCGCTCACCGTCCAGCTCCCTGCGCAGCAGATGCTCCTCGACGATGAAGCTGTACGCGGTGTTGGGCCGCTCCGTCAGCAGCCGCTGCCGCTCCTGCCGGGCCGTCATCTGCGCCTCGACCTGCTCGTCACCGAGCGGCGGCAACTGGTCCCGGAACAGCCGCAGCGCGTACGCCTCCGTCTGCAACAGGCCCGGAATCAACCGGCATTCGTACGTGCAGAGGCTGACCGCCTCGACGGCGGTCGGGGGCTCCTGCTGGTCGAGGCGCTCGCGGACCGGTGGACGGTGCTCGACCGCGTACCGGTGGGGAAGACCGTGCGCGTGGAGGTGGACCTGAAGTGACTCCGGGGGCGGGAAATTCGGCTGCGCGGGGGCACCAGCCGTGCCCACACTGGGCGGGCCCGATCTCCCGAGCCCCGAAGGAACACCTCCGCGTGCAGGCCGCCGTCACCGTCACTCCCGCTCAGATCCCCGAACTGCTGCTGGGGCTCGCCACCGTGCGTCCCGTGTTCCTGTGGGGGGCGCCCGGGATCGGGAAGTCGTCGCTCGTGCGGAGGTTCGCCGAGTCGCTGGGGCTGGAGTGCGTCAGCCTCCTGGGGACGCAGCTCGCGCCGGAGGACCTGATCGGCGTGCCGCAGATCCGGGACGGACGGTCGGTGTTCTGCCCGCCGGAAGCCATCGCCCGTGACGAGCCGTACTGCCTCTTCCTCGACGAGCTCAACGCCGCCGCCCCCGATGTCCAGAAGGCGTTCTACTCGCTGATCCTGGACCGGCGGATCGGCTCGTACGAGCTGCCCCCCGGGTCGATCGTCATCGGGGCCGGCAACCGCGCCAAGGACAACGCGCTGGCGCGGCCCATCGCGTCCGCGCTGGTCAATCGGCTCACCCACGTCCATCTGCGGGCTTCGGCGGAGGACTGGCTGGTGTGGGCGGGGGAGCACGGCATCCATCCATGGGTGACGGACTATCTCACCGACCGTCCCGACCACCTCTGGTCGCAGCCGCCCAAGACCGAGGAGCCGTTCTCCACACCCCGCTCCTGGCACATGCTCTCCGACGCCCTGCACTCCTTCGGGCCCGGCCTCGACGAGGACACCCTGAAGGTGATCGTCCACGGCACGCTCACGCCCGCGCACGCCGTCTCCTTCTGCGGGTACGCGAAGATCGTGCGGCACACGTTCGGCATCGAGGCGATCCTCAAGGGCGACGCCTCCTGGCCGACCCGGCTCGAGGACAGGGACCTCCTCTACTACCTCGCGGAGGCGTTCCGGGGGCGGCTCGTGAAGGAGCTGCCCCGGCAGAAGGAACACGTCTCGCCGTCCCTGCGCCAGACCGTCTACCGCTCCAAGTCGCTGCTCGTCCAGCTCGCCGAGATCTCCGTCGAGGTCGCGCAGACCGTCATCGCGGATGACACCGACGGACAGCCGGTGCTGCCCGCCTGGTTCCTGGTGGAGGCCGCACGGGACATGCCCAGGCTGGTCGAGGCCCGGCGATGACCGCCGCACCGGGCGGCAGGAAGGGCAAGCCGGACCCCGCCACGGAAGCGTTCGCGGCCGGGCTCGCGATGGTCAAACGCAACCCGGCCTTCGCCGCCGTCGAGGCGGACTTCTGCCGGCAGCACAAGTGCGCCATGACGCCGGCCGGGGGGCTGGCGGCCGTCGACTCCAACGGCACCGTCCACGTCCACCCCAGCAAGCGGGCCGAACCGGCCGACTGGGCCTGGGCCTTGGCGCACTGCCTGCTGCACCTGGGTTTCGGCCATGTGCCCGCGGCCAAGGACCGGCGGCGCGAGCAGCCCGACCGGTTCGAGCTCGCGGCCCGCTGCACCGTCGTCAACCGCTTCCTGCTCACCTTCCCGATGGGCACCGCTCCCGAGCACCTCCCCGAGGCGTATCCCGGAGGCGACGAGGAGCAGCTCTCCGCCCGCTGGCGCCGCGACGGCATCCCCGCCGCCTACGAGCGCTGCGGCACCGCGGGCGAACATCCCGACCAGGTCCTGACGGTCTGGCCGGCATGGGAAACCACCGTTCCCGACTGGGAGACCTCGTTCGCGCACGCGCTCACCCGCAGCGTGTCCGCCGCCATGGACGTGGCGGGCGGCCGCCGCGACCGCGTCACCGGCGAGCGTGTTCCGCAGCGGCCCTGGAATCGCGCGCTGAACTGGTTCGTGTCCTCGTACCCGCTGCTCGGCGGGCTCGCGGCCGGTCTCACGGTCGTCGCCGACGCCGAACTGTCCCGCGCGCAGGGCATCTCGATCGCCGCCGTGAGCTCCGCCGCCGGTGAGATCTACATCAATCCGCTGCGCACCTTCACCGACGAGGAATGGCGTTTCATCCTCGCCCACGAGATGCTGCACGCCGCCCTGCGCCACGGCGAACGCGCGGGCGCCCGGGACCCGTTCCTCTTCAACGTCGCCGCCGACTACGTCGTGAACGGCTGGCTCGTGCAGATGCGCGTCGGCGACATGCCCGAAGGGCTGCTGTACGACCCGGAGCTGAAGGACCTGTCCGTCGAGGAGGTGTACGACCGCATCGCCACGGACCTTCGCCGGCTGCGGCGGTTCGCGACCCTGCGCGGCAAGGGCGTCGGCGACATCGTCGGCGAGCCGCTGCCGCACGCGGCGGCCCGCCCGTACACCGACCTGGACGACTTCTACCGGCGCGGTCTGGTCCAGGGGTTCGATCTGCACCAGTGCGGTGAGCGTGGGCTGCTGCCCGCCGGGCTGGTCCAGGAGATCCGGGCCCTCGCGCATCCGCCCGTGCCGTGGGACGCGCGACTCGCCCGCTGGTTCGACGAGTACGTGCCCCGGCCGGAGCCCGTACGCTCCTACGCGCGCCCCGCCCGCCGGCAGGCCTCCACGCCGGACATCCCGCGCGCGGGCCGGTACTTCCCCGCAGAGGAGACGCCCCGCTGCACCTTCGGCGTCGTCCTCGACACGTCGGGCTCGATGAACAGTGCCCTGCTCGGCAAGGCCCTGGGCGCCATCGCCTCGTACGCGGAGGCACGCGACGTGCCGGCCGCCCGCGTCGTGTTCTGCGACGCCGCGGCGTACGACGCCGGCTATCTGCCGGCGACCGAGATCGCCGGCCGGGTGCGGGTGCGCGGACGTGGCGGGACGGAACTGCAGCCGGGTATCGACCTCTTGCAGCGGGCCGACGACTTCCCGCCGGCCGCCCCGGTGCTCGTGATCACCGACGGCTGGTGCGACACCCTGCGCATCCGGCGGGAGCACGCCTTCCTGATCCCCCAGGGTGCCACTCTGCCGTTCACACCCCGGGGCCCGGTTTTCCGGCTGACGTGAAGGCGTCGGGCACTGGTGGTCGCTCGCACGCGCTCAATTCGGTCTTCTGTGTAACGCGCGCCGCCCGTGCGGCGCAGATGCGAAGAGAGACGCGGACGGCGGCTCCCTATTCAGATGGGAATTCCAGTGAGCAATATCGAACCCATGCCGGAGAACCAGCGGTACGACCACTCCCCGGTCGCCGATCAGCACAGGTACGAACGCGGTGGCGACGGCTCCGGCGTACGGCGTACGGCGCTGATCATCCACACCGTCGCCGACATCGCCGCCCTGTTCCTGGGCCTGTGGATCCTGCTGTTCCTGCTCGAGGCCAACCAGGGGAACGTATTCGTCGAGTTCGTGGAGGGCGTCGCGGACGGCTTGGCCTGGTGGTCACAGGACATCTTCACCATGGACACAGAGGGTCTTCGAGTTCTCCTCAATTACGGTCTGCCCGCCGTCATCTACCTGCTGATTGGACACGGAATAGCCGCACGAGTCCGCCGTCTCTGAATCGGCGTCGAATTCATCCGCCGTCCGGGTGTGTGAAGAACTGGAAACCATTCAGTACCGTGCGGCGAAGAAATCGGCGAATCGGGCGCCCATGCGCAGATACGCCGCTGCGTTCGGGTGCAGGCCGTCATGCAGGTCCGCCGTCTCGTCCGGTCGCAGCAGTGCCCGCCCGTCGAGATGCTCGAGGGCGGGGTCGGACCGCTGCCGTTCCCGGACGAGGCGCGCCAGGTGATACCTGGCCGAGGCGAGGGTGAGCGCACCCAGTGGGATGTCCCGTGGGTCCCCCACGGCGTGGACGGTTCCGGTGTCGGGGTCGACGGCGAGGGGGCCGGGACGGTCCTCGAGGGCCGGGCAGGGTACGGGCGAGACGATCAGCAGGGGTACGTCGGGGTGTTTCTCACGGACCGTGTCGAGGAAGCCGTGGACGGCGGGCCAGAACGTCCGCAGTCGCATCACCGCGGCGCCGACGATGTTGACGCCGATCTCGAGGCTGATGAAGTCGGCGGGCAGATCCCGGATGGTGCGCGCCACGCAGGGATCGATCATCGCGTTGCCCGAGAGGCCCAGATTCGTCAGATGAAGATCACGGGCCGTCGCCGCGACGGCGGGCCACATCCCCGTGGGGCCGTCGGCTTCGGCGCAGTGGCTGATGGACGACCCGTAGTGGACCCACCGCCGTTGTGAAGCGATCTGCCGCGACGGCAGGACCGGCAGATCGCCGCGGAGGGAGACGAGATCGCTGACGGCGGTGTGCGGCAGCCAGATCTGGATCTCCTTCTCGCCGGGCGGGAGGCCGGGAAAGCCGATCGTCTCCGCCTCCCCGGACACGAGCGTCGCGGCGCTCGTCGCCGTCGCGGGCAGCATCAGGTCACCGCCGGTGAGTGGCTCCCTGCGCGCGAGGCGTCCGTCGACGAGCAGGTCGACGGACGCGGGTGCCGGTTCACCACCGCGGCCCGGCGCACGGACGGCATGCAGGGTCAGCTCCAGGTGGGTGGCCGCGGTCCGCAGGGCGAGCCGTACGCCGGCGGACAACTGCGCCTCCAGTTCGAAGAACGGGTCGAGCACCTGGTCCATGGCCCACACGGGCAGTCGCAACGGGCGCAGGCCCCGTTCGTTGCGCTGCAGGCCGGTGGCCCCCTCGATGGAGATCAGGGCGCTGGGGAAGCCGCTCTCGTGGTGGAGCGTGGTCATACGGGGCCGGCCTTTCGCAGTCCTTGTCGTCGGTACCACGTACCCGGCCGTTCGCCGCGGCAGTCAGTCGTCGGGCGGCAGGAGCGTCCCCAGCGGGCCGAGGTCGAGGTTGAGGTCCTTCATGCTCAGCCCGTACCGCTCGCACAGCCCGGCCATGCGGTCGTGCAGCAGCATGAGTGTGGCCCCCAGCCGTTCCTCCTCTTCCTCCGTGAGATCGCCCTGGTCGACGCGGTGCAGCGCCTGCCGCTCCATGAGCTGGCGCAGCAGCTCGACGAGGGTGAGGACCAGTTTCATCAGGTCCCGTTCGACCGTGTCCGGGTCGGTGCGGATCCGGCGGGCGGGCGCGTGCGGAAGGCGCTCCGACGCGGGGAGATCCTGCGGGGCCGCCGGGAGGAGACGGAAGGCGCGGGCAGCGGCGTCGGCCACCTCGTCGAGCCGCTGCGGGACGCGCGGGGCGTCATCGGACATCGGGGTCGCCTCCGGGCAGCGGCCGGATCCCGGCGTCACGGGCATGGCGGTCCCCCTCCGGGAGCGCCCGGGCCCACAGCGTCTCGGCGCTACCGGGCTCGCGGTCGCCTTCCGGAAGCGTCCGTGCCCACAGCGGCCGGGTCTCGGCGTCCACGGACACGATGAGGGCCCGTAGCGAGACGCGGACCAGGTCGATGTCGGCGATGGACAGCAGGACGTCCCCGGTGATGACCACTCCGCCGCTGAGGAGGCGGTCCAGCAGGTCGATCAGGGCGACCTGTCGCTGGGGAAGGGGTTCCTTCCCGGGGAGGGGGTCCGCGGCACCGGGTACGGCGGGCTCCGTCATGGCCGCCCTCCTCCCTGCGAGTCCTCCTCCACGTTCTCTTCCACGTCTTCCGCCACCTCGACGGCCGTGTCGGCAGGTGCCGCGAACGAGTAGGGCGCCCAGGGGCCGGTGATCTCGACGCGTACGCCCGGCAGGTCGTCGGCGGCCCCGGCCACTTCTGCGCGGAACGCGTCGGACCGGTCCTCGGCCAGCAGATACGCGTCGTTCACGACGTTCTCGCCGTTCGAACCCGCGAGTTCGCCCTGCTGGACACGGTGACGGGCCCGGTCGGTCGCGAACGCCCGCCCGGCGGCCTCGATACGCTCCGCCGCCGTCCGCGCCGCCCGGTGGGCGTGGTCACGGAGGTGCCGCTGCGCGCGGCGCCGGCTGAGATAGGCGCGTCCGGGGCTGAGATCCCTGTCGGAGGAGGCGGGGGGCGCCGGGGGCTCGGGTGCTTCCTCGGGAGGCTCCACGTAGACCTTGACGCCCCACTCGACGTGCCCTTCCAGCCGGTCCAGAAGCCGGGCGAACCCGTCCCGGTCGGCTTCCAGCGCGTCGCGGGCGCGTTCATCGCCGAGGTACACGGTCGCGAGCCGCAGCGGCAGAACGGTCGTGGCGGCGCCGAGAGTCTCGATCACCGCGTTGTGGGCCCGCGCGACCGACTCCAGCCACTCGAGATCCTCCAGGTGCTGCCGCAGGGCCTGCTCGTCGAAGTCCAGCGCGCTCACGGAACTCGCCGCGAAGGCGATGTCCCCGGCGCCGCCACCCGACACGACACGCACCGGCGCGCCCGCCACACCGGCCAGCCCCGCCGCGGACTTCCGCAGCACCTCGGTGTCGCGGGCGACGGCATAGACGTAGGTGACGTGTGCGGTGTCCTCAGCGGTCATCGGATCCCGTTCCTCCGCGCTTGCGGGTGCGAGGCGCCGCAGGCTTGGCGCGAGGCGCCGCACGCCTGGTGCGAGGTGCCGCAGACGCTTCCTCTCCGGACTCCGTCAGCTCCTCGACGCTGTCTTCGTCGGCAGGCCCGGTCACTTCCCCGAGGCCGGTGCGGCCGGTCACTTCCCCGCCGCGCCGCAGGGCCTCGATCTCCTCTCGCAGGCGGCGGTTCTCGGCGGCCAGCGAGCGCTCCGGAGCGGCCCGTGACGACAGGGAGGGATCGTGCTCCCACCAGTCGATGCCCATCTCCTTCGCCTTGTCCACCGACGCCACCAGCAGCCGGAGTTTGATGGTCAACAGCTCGATGTCGAGCAGATTGATCTGGATGTCGCCGGCGATCACGATGCCCTTGTCCAGCACTCGTTCCAGGATGTCGGCAAGGTTCGCGGACGAGCCCTGCGCGTACTGCGGCGCTGCTCGGGAGGGGTAGGAGCCGGTCCTGCCGGCCAGGGGTTCGGTCACGATCGGACCTCGCGTTTCCCGGTGCGTAAGGCGTGTTTCCCGGTGCGTGCGCGTCAGACGCACGGTGGACGGAGTGCCGGTGTCAGGCCCCGTCCTGCGACCGGTATTCCATGATCTCTTCCAGTCGGTCCAGCAGCTCGTCCTCTCGCCGGTCGAACGTCTCCTCGTCGATCTCGCCCGCCACCAGCTGTGCCTCGAGCTCTGCCAGGGCACGGTGGATCGGCGCGGGATCGTAGTACTCGTCCTCCGCTGCCTCCCGCACGCGCTCGACCACCCACACGACACCGCGCACCGGCGCGAGCGGGAGGGTGACGATCTGTGTCAACAGGCCCATGGTGATCACCCCCATCCGTTGCGTCACACGAAGCTGTACGGCGGCAGTGGCCCGTTCAGCCGGAAGTTGTAGCCCTCGCCCATCTGGTTGGCGACGCTGAGCTGGGTCGTGAGGAAGAGCTCCTCCTGGTCCTCCGCCACCAGGAAGGACACGTTGACGAAGTCGTCGCCGGTGGGATCGGAGGTGCTCAGGTCCCGTGCGAAGGGGCGCAGGGCCTCGATCACACCGGACGCCAGGGCTTCCTGCCTCGCCTGCACCTCCGCCGCCACCAGTTCCCCGAGGCGCATCGGCAGTTCCGCGGACGTGTCGCCGCCCCGGATCCGGTCGTTGAGCTCGCGGGCCGTGTCCGACTCCAGAAGGATCTCGCGGAGCAGCGCCTCCTCGTCCTGCGACGCCTTGAGGTTGTATTCGGTGCAGCTGTCGAGCTGCTCCAGGCGCTCGGTGTACTTCGCCGCGTCCTTCTCCAGCGCCTCCCGCACGGCGTCGTCATCGGCGGCGGTGAGGCCGAAGCGCAGCGGCAGGACGGTGCCGTCGGCCATGAGGTGCTCCTGCACCGTCTGGTGCGCCATGACATCGCGGCGCTTGGGCCGCAGGCCGTCGGGCGCGTCGCTGACGACCGCGCAGAGCGGGCCCGCGACCACCTTCCGCAGGGCCACCGGCGGGTCTCCGATCCCCTCGACGCCGTCGAGGCGCAGCGGATGCCGCTCGGCGGTGATCGAGTAGACGTATACGGCCATGGTCGCTCCTCACTGCGGTCACTGCTGCCGGTCACTCCCGCCCGCGTTCGCGCCGGGCGGTACGCCGGACCGGCTTGCGCCTCTCCACCCGCTGCGGCTCGGACTCTTCCTCGTCCTCGCTCTCCTCGTCGCGCCCGCTCTTCCCGCCGCTCCCCAGTGCGTCGGTCACCGCATCCACCGCGCCGCCGAGGGCGCCCTTCGACTTTCCGCGGGCACCGCTCTCGACGGTGTCGCCGACGATGTCGGTCAGCTGGGCGGGCGCCTTTCTGCCGGACTCGAGGTCGAGTCGGTTGCAGGCCTCGGCGAAGCGCAGATAGGTGTCGACGCTGGCCACGACGATGCGTGCGTCGATCTTCAGGATCTCGATGCCGACCAGGGAGACACGGACGAAGACGTCGATGACGAGTCCGCGGTCCAGTATGAGCTCGAGGACGTCGTAGAGATTTCCGGAGCCGGCGCCTCCTCTGGAGACGCCCCCTCCGCCTTGCGGCACCACGGTCATGGTGCCTCCCTTCGTCGCTGGGCCCTCGACAGGACCGTCGGAAGGTCCGCTCAGGACGGCCGGTCGATCTGTCCGCGCGTATAGCGCCGGGTCCGCCGGTACTCCACGAGATCGCCCTCGTCGTCCAGGTTGACCCTGTAGCTGGCCAGCACGCTGGTGGTGTCGGGGATCCGTTCCAGCTCCAGCACCTCCACGTCCGCTTCCCAGCCGTCCTCGGTGCGTTTGAGCGCCGAGACGGACTCGGGCGGGCGCCCGAGCAACTCGGAGAGCTGGTCGGCCGCGGAGCGCATGATCGTCGCCGCCTTGGGCTTGGTTCGCCGTTTGGCGGGTTCTGAGGAAGCCATAGGACCTTCTCATCGGTCTGAGTCGACACCGCTCGTCGCGTGCGAAACGTACAATTGCAGGATATAGGCATATATTCCGCTGTCCTGGCGGGCTGTCTGCCTCTCGGCTCCCGCATCCCCAACACCACGGCACGGAGCAGGCATTGGAACAGTCCGCAGGCCCTAGGCTGCATGGCATGGGCATGGGCAACGCTGCACACCCGGGCCGGCGTCGTTTCATCGGGGCGCTCTCCGCCGTCGCCGCCGCTGCCGTACTGCCCGCGTGCGGAGCGCCACCGGACTCCGCCTCGCGGTCACGATCGCAGATGGCCCCCACCCCCACCCCCCGAGCCCGCACGGAGCGGCCGCTGTTCCTGGGGACGTACACCTCCGTCGCAGGGGGAGGGAAGGGCATCGGGCTGGCCACGTACGACGAGCGCACCGGTCGGATCACCGGCACCGGCGTCGTCGAGGGCGTCGGCGACCCCTCGTACCTGGCCCTCCACCCCTCGAGGCGGACCCTCTACGCCGTCGACGAGCGGGAAGCCGGCGCGGTGACCGCCGTACGGCTCGCCGAGGACGGCCGGCACCGGGTGCTCGGCAGCCGTGACACCGGAGGCGCCGCCCCCTGTCATCTGTCGGTGCATCCCAGCGGAAGGTGGCTCTTCAGCGCCAACTACGGCTCCGGCAGCGTCGCCGTCCATCCCATCGCCGCATCGGGCGCGCTGGGCGAGCGTACGGAGCTGATCACGCACCGCACCCCGCCGCCCGGGCCGGGACAGCAGGGACCGCACGCCCACCAGATCGTCACCAGCCCGGACGGCGGCCACGTCCTCGCCGTCGACCTCGGCAACGACACCGTGTACACATACCGCCTCGACACCGCGGCGGGGAGGCTCACCGAGGTCTCGCACCTCACGCTGCGGACCGGCGCGGGCCCCCGGCATCTGACGTTCCACCCCTCGGGCCGCCATGTGTACGTGGCGAACGAGCTCGACAACACGGTCGTGGTCTGCGCATACGACCGCCGGAGCGGCGAACTCGGTCCGGGCGAACCGCAGTCGACCGGAACGGGCCCCGGGACCAGCTACCCCGCCCAGTTCGTCGTCACCGGCGACGGCAGGTACGCGTACCTGGCCAACCGCGGTCACAACAGCCTGACCCGCTACGCGATCGAGTCCGGCGGCTCCCGCCTGCGTCTGCTGGACACCGTCCCGGTCGGCGGCGACTTCCCCCGCCACATCGCGCTCTCCCCGTCCGGCGGCCTGCTCTTCGCGGCGAACCAGCGCTCCAGTACGGTCACCGTCTTCCACGTCGACAGGAAATCGGGCGAACTGCGCCCCACCGGAACCGCGTTCACGTCACCCGTCGCGGTGTGCGCGCTGCCGCTGTAGACGCACCGACCAGGGCGCCGGCCCATTCACGTGGGGCGGCACAGCTGCGGCTTGTCCAGTTCGGCACAGGGGCGGTGGCCGTGCGAACGGAGGATGTCCCTGCCGACCTCGTTGGCCAGATGGCGCAGGAACCCCGCGGCAATGGAATCGGCGGGCGGCTCCCCGTAGGTGTACGCGAACTCGGTCTGCCTTCACCTTCCGTTGGTTTCCGGCGGCGGTCTCGGCCCTGGGGGTTGCTTCGGCTGGAGCAGGTCCCACCTGTTGCCGTACAGATCCTCGAAGACGGCCACCGAACCGTACGGCTCGTGCCTCGGCTCCTCCAGGAAGCGCACGCCCGCCGCCGTCATCCGGGCGTGGTCGCGCGCGAAGTCGTCGGTGTGCAGGAAGAAGCCGACCCGGCCGCCGGTCTGCGCGCCGATGCTTGCCCGCTGGCCCTGGTCCCCGGCACGGGCGAGCAGCAGGCCGGTGCCGGGTCCGGATCCGGCCGGGCGGACGACGACCCATCGGGTGCCGTCGCCCCTGTCGGTGTCCTCGACCAGCTCGAAGCCGAGGGCGTCGGTGTAGAAGGCGATGGCCTCGTCGTAGTCGCGGACGACGAGAGTGACCAGGGCGATGCTCGGCATAAGGGTACGTTATACGTATTACGCCGGGTGCGACAATGGTCCGCATGCCCGTCCCGCAGTACCTTCCGCCGCATCTCCTGGAGCGCGCCCGCTCCCTCGCCGCGACCGGCGGCCGACGCATCCTCGGGATCGCCGGGGCCCCCGGAGCCGGAAAGTCCACCCTCGCCGTCCACCTTGTCGACGCGTTGGACGGGCCGGCCGTGCTCGTCCCCATGGACGGCTTCCACCTCGCCCAGCAGGAACTGCTGCGCCTCGGCCGTGCCCACCGCAAGGGTGCCCCCGACACCTTCGACGTCGCCGGATACGCCGCCCTGCTCGCCCGGCTGCGGGACCACGGCACCCGAGCCACCGTGTACGCGCCCGCCTTCGACCGGGCCCTCGAGGAGCCGGTCGCCGGGAGCATCCCCGTCGACCCCGGCGTCCCCCTCGTTGTCACCGAAGGCAACTACCTGCTGCACGACGAAGGGCCCTGGGCGCGGATCCGCCCGCTCCTCGACGAGGTGTGGTTCCTGGAGCTCGACCAGGAGGAGCGGGTGGCCCGGCTCGTCGACCGGCACGTGCGCTTCGGCAAGGAACGTCCGCACGCCGAGAGCTGGGTCCGCGACAGCGACGAACCCAATGCGCGGCTGATCGGCCGCGGCCGCGGCCGGGCCGATCTTGTCGTCCCGATGAGCCGGGGCGATGCCGGCCCGATGAGCCGGGACGATGCCGGAGACACTCCGTTCATCTGATGTCGGTACGCTCGAATGACTGACACGTTGGAGCGGAGGGCGGTTGACGTGGGGCTGTTCCGACGAGGGCCGAAGCGTGATGGACGCGATGCGCCCCGGGACCCCGAGTTCTCCTTCTTCTCCGCCGACGAAGGCGCACGGTTCCGCTCCCTGGTCCGTGAGGCGTTCGCCGAGCGGGGCCTCGAGGTGACGGTCTACGCCGACATGGTCTCCGACAGTGCGGGGCGGCAGTTCGGGCTCGGCAACCTCGCCGCGGTGTGCCACAACGACGACCGCGGACCGCGCGCGTGGTCGGAGCTGGTCCATCAGCACGTCGGCATGGTGCTGCGCGCCATGGACGCCCCGTCCGCGCTGGAGACTCTGCCCCCGGAACAGATCCGCGCCCAGCTGTACCCCCGCGTTGTCGGCGCAGAGGGACTGGACCCGCGGAACTTCGCCTACGCCCGTCCCGTCGCCCCCGGCCTGTACGAGATCCTCGCGCTCGACCTCCCCGAGAGCGTCATGATGCTCACCGACGAGGCCCTCGAACCGCTCGGCGACCTGCCCTATCTGCGCGACCAGGCGCTCTACAACCTCCGTGGCCTGCCGGTCGAGGCGCACGAGACCGTCAAGGACTCCGAAGGCATGCACTTCGAGGTCGTACTCGGCGACTCCTTCTACACCGCCAGCCGGGTCCTGGCGCTGGAGACGCTCGTCAGGCAGGTCACCGGGGAGGAGCTGCCCGCCGACGGCGCGCTGGTGGCCATGCCGTTCCGGCACCAGCTGGCGTTCCACGCCATTCACGACACCGGCATGCTGTCCGCGCTCAACGCGATGGCCGCCTTCGCGGCCACCGGCTTCGAGGACACCCCGGGAGCCATCAGCCCGTATGTGTACTGGTGGCGCGGCGGCACTCTCACCCAGCTCAGCAATCGCGACGAGGACGGCGAGGGGCTGCAGATCGTGATCGGCGAGGAGTTCCAGGCGCTGCTGGAACGGCTGGTCGCCGAGGAGAACCGGCGCTTCGGCGACGAAGGCTGAGCCGGCCGGCACTCCTTGTTTGCCGACGGCGGAGCGGGCGACCGGCGCGCCGCGTTGACCGCGTCACTCGTGCCGGTGGTTCCGGTCGCGTTGTCGCAGGTGGGGGCAGTTTCAGGGAGCTTTGGTGCGGCACAGTGGACGGATGCGCTCTTCCCGGATTTCTGCTGTCCCCGTCCTTGTCCTGCTCGCTGCGACCGGCTGTGTGACGGGTTGTGTGTCCGTTCCCGCCGCGCCGCCCGCACCGGCGCAGAGTCTGGTGCCTGCGGGGGAGCGGTCCGCGCTGCCCGTGGAGCGGAGCCGGCCGGTCCAGCCGTCGGCGCGCGAGGCACTGGCCTCCACCGGCCCGAAGGAGAAGCGGCAGAAGGAACGGGAGCCGGAGAGCCGGCCGGTGCGCGAGCAGCGGCCCGCGGCAGCTTCGCCACGCGCCGAGCCGGCCCCTCCGGTCCGCCGCGCCCAGGCGTCCGAGCGCAGGGCGCAGCGCCCCCGCCCGCATCAGTTCCGGCACCCGCAGCCCCGTGCGTCGTACGACATGAGCAGCGTGTGCGACGCCGCCGACGGCGTCACGGACCCGAACATCACCGCCCTTTGCCGCGACTCGTACGGCTCCAGGGGGCGCTGACCCCGGACTCATGAGCGTGCCGGCACGAGGCACGCGGCTCACGAGTCGGCGAGCACTGCACAGCTCTGCGGCGGCAGGTGCAGCAGACCCTCGGCGTCCGGTGGCCGTACCTCGCCCCATGCCGCGGCAATCCGGCCACCGCCGCCCAGCGGAATCTCGGCCGGCTCCTTGGCGAAGTTGACCGCCACCCGCAGATCGCCGCGCCGGAACGCCAGCCAGCGTGCCTGCTCGTCGAAGGCGACCTTCACCGCCGCCAGGTCCGGGTCCGACAGATCCGGCAGGGCGCGGCGCAGGGCGATCAGCTCCCGATGCCACGCCAGAAGCCCGGCGTGCGGCTCCCGCTCCCGCTCCGAGCGGTCCAGACAGGAATGCTCCCGGGTGGCCGGGTCCTGCGGGTCGGGAACCTGCTCCTTTGACCAGCCGTGCTCGGCGAACTCCCGCCGCCTTCCCGCCCGTACGGCTTCCGCGAGCTCCGGGTCGGTGTGGTCGGTGAAGTACTGCCAGGGCGTGCCCGCACCCCACTCCTCGCCCATGAACAGCATCGGTGTGTACGGGCCGGTGAGTACGAGTGCCGCCGCGCACGCCAGCAGCCCGGGGGAGAGGGTGGCGGACAGCCGGTCGCCCAGCGCCCTGTTGCCGATCTGGTCGTGCGTCTGCGCGTAGCCGAGGAAGCGGTGCGCCGGAGTGTTCACCACGTCGATCGGCCGGCCGTGGGTTCGGCCGCGGAAGCCGGAGTAGGTGCCGTCGTGGAAGAAGACGCGGGTCAGCGTCTTGGCGAGGGCCGCCATCGGAGCCTGGGCGAAGTCCGCGTAGTACCCCTGCGACTCGCCCGTCAGGGCGGTGTGCAGGGCGTGGTGGAAGTCGTCGTTCCACTGGGCGTGGATACCGGTACCGCCCTGGGCGCGGGGTGTTGTCGTCCGAGGGTCGCACCGGTCCGACTCGGCGATGAGGAACAGCGGACGGCCGAGATCTCCGGCGAGCCCGTCGACCGCGGCCGCCAGTTCCTCCAGAAACGTCAGCGCCCGGTTGTCGGCCAGCGCGTGCACCGCGTCCAGCCGCAGCCCGTCGAGGCGGTAGTCACGCAGCCATGCGAGCGCGCTGCCCAGCAGATAGGCGCGCACCTCGTCGGACCCGGGGGCGTCCAGATTGACCGCCGAGCCCCACGGCGTGTGGTGGGTGTCGGTGAAGTACGGGCCGAAGGCGGGCAGATGGTTGCCCGACGGGCCGAGGTGGTTGTGGACCACGTCGAGCACCACGCCGAGGCCGTGCCCGTGCGCCGCGTCGACAAAGCGCTTCAGTGCCACGGGGCCGCCGTACGGCTCGTGCACCGACCAAGGGGAGACACCGTCGTAACCCCAACCGTGCACACCGGGAAAGGAACACAGCGGCATCAGCTCCACATGGGTGATGCCCAGCTCGGCAAGCTCACCGAGCCGTTCGGCAGCCGCGTCGAGCGTCCCCTCGCGCGTGCAGGTGCCGACGTGCAGCTCGTACAGGACCGCACTCGCCAGACCCCGGCCCGCCCAGTCCCGCCGCCACGCATAGGCGTCCTGCTCCACGACGGCACTCAAGCCGTCCGGGCCGTCCGGCTGGCGGCGCGAGCGGGGGTCGGGCCGCACCGGGCCACCGTCCAGGGCGAAGCCGTACCGGGCGCCGTCCCGTGCCGCCGCTTCCGCGAACCACCAGCCGTCCCGCCCCTGAGCCCGCTCCATCGGGTGCTCCGCACCCTCCAGCCACAACGTGACCCGCTCCTCGGCGTTCGGCGCCCACACCTCGAACAGCAGCACAGGAGGTCCCCTCGTCGTCGATGCCCCTGACACCCGTCCCGACCATCCTGGCAAGTCCGTGCCCTCCAGGCGGGACGCTTGGGCCATTGAGGTCACGAGCCATGTCGACGCCCTGGGCTTCCCCGAGTGGCGCCGTCGATGGCAGGGGCGCCCGGTGGCCACGGGCGCCCCCTGCGTCACCGGAGCTGTGACGCCGGCAGTTGTCAGCGCTGCGACGCGGGCAGGAAGTGGATCCGTTCCTGGACGACCGGGTGCCCGGCCCTGGCGAAGTTCGCCGCCATGGGGAAGTTCCCCTGGTCGGTGGCGCCCGCGATGAACTCGGCGCCGCGCTCGGCGAGATAGTGCGTGCACTCCGCCAGCAGGTCGTACGCGTAGCCGCGACCGCGCTGCTCCGGTACGACTCCGATGAAGCCGATGCACGGGCCCGACGGGTTGTGCGCGGGGATGTGGAGGCCGACCAGTTCACCGTCGGGCGTGCGGGCGAGCTGCCACCATTCGCGCGGCGACGGCGGCCGCAACTGGGGGCCGACCGCGGACAAGTGGTTCGGCCGCAACTGGCGGCCGACTGTGGCCAAGTGGGGCGGAATCCACGCTTCCGTGCAGGTCAGGACGGGCGGTGGTATCGCTTCGTCTGGACACCTCGGCCCTTTGGGGCCGACAATCTGGAACGTGACGTCCTCCTTCGAGTCCAACACGTATCCCGCGCGGCTGTCCGATGCCGAGCGCGAGCGTGTCCTCGACGTGCTCAGGGAGGGTGCGGCCCAGGGCAAGCTGTCGCACGAGACCTTTGTGCACCGGATGGAACTGGTCCTCGCCGCACGCCGCTCCGAAGAACTGGCGGCGCTCACCGCGGACCTGGTCGACGAGGGCCGCTGGTCACGCCGGCTGTTCGGCGTGGTCGGCCGGATCTCCGCGTTCTCGGTCCGGCTGCGCAGGGCGTGGCAGGCGGAGAAGCTGCCGCCGCTGCTCCTGCCCGAGCCGGGACCGCATCCCCTCCGTATCGGCCGCGACCCGGCCAACGGCCTGCGGCTCAGCCACGACACCGTGTCCCGTATGCATGCCGAGCTGAGCCACCAGGGCAGGCTGTGGGTGCTCCGCGACCTCGGCTCGACGAACGGCACCACCGTCAACGGCCGCAGGGTGACCGGCTCGATCGTCGTCAACGACGGGGACATGGTCGGCTTCGGCAGCGTGACCTTCCGCCTCACCGCACGCTGAGCGACTCCGCCCGACCGTCACCGGTCGCGGCGGGCCCGGCGGTTGTGCCGAACCGGTCGTCCGGATTCGAACGAAGGGCCCTACGCCACGTCCACTCGCCTCAGCAGCGCCACCGGGCGGGTCGCGAACAGGTCCGCCAGACGCACCGGTCCGGACGGGAAGTCGCGTTCCGGGGCGAGCAGGTCCGACCATCGGCCCGTCGGCAGTGGCAGTTCCGTGTCGGCCCAGCCGCCGGTCCGCGCCAGTCGCAGTGAGAGGCGGGTCACCGCCGTGACCACCTCGCCCGAGCGGCAGAAGGCGACGCAGTGGTCCGCCGCCGGCCCGTGCGGCAGGAGCGGGGTGTAGGTCGCCGATGCCCCGAACAGGTCGGGCGCGTCCCGGCGCAGCCGCAGGGCGGCCACGGTCAGGGCCTCCTTCTCGGCACCCGGCCCCGCGTGGGTCGGTCCGCCGAACTTCACCGAACGCCGGTTGTCCGGGTCGACCAGGGCGAGGAACTCGCGCTCCGAGCCCTGATACACGTCGGGCACCCCCGGCATCGTCAGATGCAGCAGCGTCGCACCGAGTACATTCGCCCGCACGTACGGATCGAGTTCGTGGACGAACCGTGCCACCGAGTGCTGCGGCGGGCCCGCCGGCCCCGCGTCCACGAACGCCGACACCGCCTTCTCGTACCCCGCGTCCGGCTCCGTCCAGCTCGTGCGCAGCCCCGCCTCGCGGACAGCTTTCAGCAGGGCCGTCTCCAGCCGACCGGCGTCCGGAATGCAGAACCCGACGGCGGTCTGCCAGGCCGTCCACGCCACCTGCGGGTCGGGGGCGATGCCGCCGGGCACGCTCTCCGCCTCCTCGGACATCTGGGCGAGGAAGTCCGCCCAGCGCTCCGGGCATTCGGACAGCACGGCGATACGGGCCCGCACGTCCGCACTGCGCTTGGTGTCGTGCGTGGTGAGCACGGTCCCGGTCGTGGGCCAGTCGGCGGCCAGCCGGGCGCAGTACGCGTGGAACGCCTCGGGGCCGATCGCCGGATCGCCGGGGTCGCCGCCGACCTCGTTCGCCGAGAGCAGCGGGCCGTACCGGTAGAAGGCCTTGTCCTCCAGGGACTTGGCCCGCAGCGCCGACGCCGTCTGGGCGAAGCGGGCGCGGAAGGCATCGTGGTCCGGCCCCGTGCCGAGCAGCCCGAGCGCCAGCTCCCTGACCACGTCCACGGCCGTAGCCTCCTCCGGTACCGTGAACGCCTCCTTCGCGGCGAGGACCGCCTCCTCGGGCAGCGCTTCCTCGTCGGCGACGCCGTAGGGGCGGTAGACCGGAACGCGGACCAGCAGCTCCCGTATCGCCGTGCGCAGTGCCCACGGGGCGTGGTCCCGCAGGCGGGGGCCGGCGGCGCAGACCCGTTCGGCGAGTCGCACGAGCGCCGCGGTCTCAGCGGCCAGCTCATGGGTGACCACCTCGTGCGCGGCGTGCCGCGCCGTGGCGTCCCAGCGGCCGCCCAGTTCCTCGGCCGCCTCCGTGAACTGCCGGTGGTCGGCGGCGAGCACCGCCGCTCCGGCCGGATCGGTGAACAGACCGTCGAGCCGCCGCAGCGCGTCGTACCCGGTGGTCCCGGCGACGGCCCAGCCGGCCGGCAGCCGTTCGTCGCCGGTGAGGATCTTCTCCACGACGATCCAGCAGTCCCCTCCGGTCGCCTTGTCGAGCCTGCGCAGATATCCCTCGGGGTCGGCCACCCCGTCGGGGTGGTCCACCCGCAGACCGTCGACGACGCCGTCCCGCACCAGCTCGACGATCTTCTTGTGGGTGGCGTCGAAGACCTCCGGGTCCTCGACGCGCACACCCATGAGCTCGGAGACGGTGAAGAAGCGGCGGTAGGTGAGCTCGGTGCGGGCCAGCCGCCACCAGCCCAGGCGGTACCACTGGGCGTCCAGCAGCTCGGCGATCGGCAGGCGCGCCGTCGCTTCCCGCAGCGGGAAACGCTGCTCGCCGTAATGCAGGACGTCACCCTCGACGTGCATCTTCTCCATCTCGTCGCCGACGCGGCCGGCGAGCACCGGCAGCAGGAGCCGCCCGCCGCCTGCTTCCCAGTCGATGTCGAACCAGCGGGCGTACGAC
The DNA here is from genome assembly GCF_055566095.1 of Streptomyces sp. NPDC027962. Classification (NCBI taxonomy): domain Bacteria; kingdom Bacillati; phylum Actinomycetota; class Actinomycetes; order Kitasatosporales; family Streptomycetaceae; genus Streptomyces; species Streptomyces sp. NPDC027962. The sequence goes on along the minus strand of NZ_JBVHTA010000005.1, from coordinate 179,813 downwards.
GACACCGGCCCGTCCCGCAGCACCTCCCACAGGGCGCGGTTGTGGCGCGGCGCCGCCGCCATGTGGTTGGGGACGATGTCGAGGACGAGCCCCATGCCGTGCTCGCGTGCCGTACGGGACAGATCCCGCAGACCCGCCTCGCCGCCCAGCTCCTGGCGGACCCGGCTGTGGTCGACCACGTCGTAGCCGTGGGTGGAGCCGGGGACGGCCTCCAGGACCGGAGACAGATGCAGATGGGAGACGCCGAGCGCGGCTATGTGCGGCACGGCCGCCGCCGCGGCCGAGAACGGGAAACCGGGCTGGAGCTGGAGCCGGTACGTGGAGGTGGGCGTCATGCGAACATACGTACCCGCCCTGAGAGGTTCCTGCGCCCGGCCCGGTGGAACGTGTGGGCCGAACGGGTGATGTGGGGACTCGTCCGGGCGTCCCAGCTGGACGAACGCTCTCCAGTGTGCCCCGTGCGGGACGTGCCTACGCCGGCCGTCGCAGCACCGTCATACTGCGGCCCACCAGTCGCAGCTCGTCCCCGGCGGCGACCATCGGACCGTTGCCCGGCGGCACTCCTTCCTTGCAGGCCGTGTCCACCACCACCTGCCACTCCTCGCCGTGGCTCACCGGCACCGTGAATTCCAGCTCCTCCGCGCTCGCGTTGAACATCAGCAGGAACGAGTCGTCGGAGATCCGCTCGCCGCGCGGTCCGGGCTCGGAGATCGCGTGGCCGTTCAGGAAGACGGACAGCGCCTTGGCGTGCGCCGCCTGCCAGTCCCGCGCGACCATCTCGTCGCCCTGCGGGGTGAACCAGGCGATGTCGGTCAGCTCGTCGTGGGTCCCCTCCACCGGCCGGCCGTGGAAGAACCTGCGTCGCCGGAAGACGGGATGGTCGCGCCGCAGCCACACCATCGTCCTGGTGAAGGCGAGCAGCGAGCCCTCCTCGTCGTCGCCCGGCTCCGGCCAGTGCACCCAGGCGATCTCGTTGTCCTGGCAGTAGGCGTTGTTGTTGCCGCCCTGGGTGCGCCCGAACTCATCGCCGTGGCTGAGCATCGGTACGCCCTGCGAGAGCATCAGCGTCGCGATGAAGTTGCGCATCTGCCGCTCGCGCAGTTCCTGCACGCCCTCGTCGTGGGTGTCGCCCTCCGCGCCGCAGTTCCAGGAGCGGTTGTGGCTCTCGCCGTCGCGGTTGTTCTCGCCGTTGGCCTCGTTGTGCTTGTCGTTGTAGGAGACGAGGTCGTGCAGGGTGAAGCCGTCGTGGCAGGTGGTGAAGTTGATCGAGGCCAGGGGGCGTCGCCCGTCGTCCTGGTACAGGTCGGAGGAGCCCGTCAGCCGGGACGCGAACTCGGCGAGGGTGCGCGGCTCGCCCCGCCACAGGTCCCGTACGCAGTCGCGGTACTTGCCGTTCCACTCGGTCCACAGCGGCGGGAAGTTGCCCACCTGGTAGCCGCCCTCGCCGACGTCCCACGGCTCGGCGATCAGCTTCACCTGGCTGACCACCGGATCCTGCTGGACCAGGTCGAAGAAGGACGACAGCCGGTCCACCTCGTGGAACTGGCGGGCGAGCGTCGCGGCGAGGTCGAAGCGGAATCCGTCGACATGCATCTCGGTCACCCAGTAGCGCAGCGAGTCCATGATCAGCTGCAGCACGTGGGGACTGCGCATCAACAGGGAGTTCCCCGTGCCGGTGGTGTCCATGTAGTAGCGGCGGTCCTCGGTGAGCCGGTAGTACGACTCGTTGTCGAGGCCGCGGAAGGAGAGGGTGGGGCCGAGGTGGTTGCCCTCCGCCGTGTGGTTGTAGACCACGTCGAGGATGACCTCGATACCGGCCTGGTGCAGTGCCCGCACGGCCTGCTTGAACTCCAGGACCTGCTCACCGCGGTCGCCCCAGGAGGCGTACGAATTGTGCGGGGCGAAGAAGCCGATCGTGTTGTAGCCCCAATAGTTGTTCAGTCCCGCGTCCACCAGCCGGTGGTCGTTGACGAACTGGTGCACGGGCATCAACTCGAGTGCGGTGACGCCAAGTTCCGTCAGATGCGAGATCACGGCGGGATGCGCGAGCCCGGCGTACGTACCGCGCAGCTCGGGCGGCAGCTCCGGGTGCAGCATAGTGAGGCCCTTCACGTGGGCCTCGTAGATCACGGTCCGGTGGTAGTCGGTGCGTGGCAGGCGGTCGTCGCCCCAGTCGAAGTACGGGTTGACCACCACCGATGTCATCGTGTGCGGAGCGGAGTCGAGGTCGTTGCGCGAATCGGGCCTGCCGAAGTGGTAGCCGTAGACCGACTCGTTCCACTCGATGGAGCCACTGATCGCACGTGCGTACGGATCGAGCAGTAGCTTGGCTGAGTTGCAGCGCTGCCCGCGCGCGGGCTCGTACGGGCCGTGGACCCGGAAGCCGTAGCGCTGGCCGGGCATGATGCCCGGCAGATAGGCATGCCGCACGAAGGCATCCGTCTCGCGCAGCTCTACCGCTGTCTCCGAGCCGTCGTCGTGGAGCAGACACAGCTCGATTCGGTGTGCGGCCTCGGAGTGCACCGCGAAGTTCGTGCCGGCGCCGTCGTAGGTGGCACCGAGGGGATACGCCTGTCCCGGCCAGACCTGCATAGATAGGACTCTTCCATTTCTGATCCGGGTATTGGGGCTACTCGGACAAGATCCTCCCCCAAAGTGGGGCAACCTCCTAGGACTTCGTACCGTCCTACCGGGTGACCAGTCACAAACGAGGGGGAAATGGGGGACCAGTACGCCAATTGGCGCGTCGTCACCTGGGGAAGCCGATGGCGGGTGCCGCCATCGCGGTGACGGGGGACCGTAGTGATGGTGCGGATCACGCTGCCGGGCACGGCGGGGGCCGATGATTCCGGCCGGGGAAGGGAACGGCGTCCGGGGCCGGCGGCAGCCCCGCGGCCGGTGAGTCGGGACCGGCCGACGTCCCGCGGCCCGGCGTCATCGCCGACGCGCCGCAGGAAAGGGGCCGGGGGCGATCCGCTCACCGGCGACGAGTTGACGCGGGGCGGAGGCCGGCGCTGCCTCCCGCCGCACGGCGGGACGGCCAGAACGCGGTCGGCGGCCGCGGCCCGCAGCACCTGGCGGCAAACCTCGCCGAGCCGCCGCCCTCCGAGGCGGACGGCACCGCCGCGCCACGCCGGGCCGAGGTGGGATTCTGCGATGATCGTATCGGCGCACTCGTCACCCGGACCGTCCATCTCGACACGGGCAAGGTGGAGCGGACCGGCCCCCGGCACGGGGCCAGCCGTCGCCGCACCGGCCTGGGTCAACATCGGGTTCCATCCCGTCGCCCGGGGCGAGAAGTAGCCCCATGCCGGTCCACTGGCAGGGCTTCCAGCTCGCCCCAGTGACGTGACCGCTATGAATCCCCTCACTCCGGCCGATCTCGCCGACCAGAACGGCTCGCACCGCCACGGGAGTTGAGAAAACTCCCGGCTCATCCTGCTGCACCGCCTCCCGTCGGCGGAGTAGGCTTCCTTGATCGTTGGAGGGGGCAGGGAAGGCGGTGCGCGGGTGAGCTCGGGAGGGCTGGAGCTACCCCCCGGTGACACGGGTCACGAGGGGGGAGACTCCGCCGAGGTCCCGCCAGGAGCGGTCTCGCTCGCGCGGCCGATGGAGATCGGGGCCGAGCTGGACTGGGGAGCCGACGCATGGAGCGAGGTGCGCACCCGCGCCCAGCGCGCCGGGCGCGCCTACATCTGGCTGAATCTGGTGGAACAGCGGCTGAGGGCGGTCGTCGCCGCCGTGCTGCGCCCCATCTACGAGCCGGTGCACGGCGACGACTGGGTGGTCGCCGCGGCCGGCCCGGCGGGCCACGAATGGGTGCAGCGTGCCGTCGCGGTGCGCGAGGTCTCCCGCCGCAAGGGCTATCTGCTGGACCCGGCGGACGACAACGTCCTGTCCTTCCTCACCCTCCCGCAGCTGCGCGAGCTGATGGTCCAGCACTGGCCCTGCTTCGAGCCGTACTTCGATGACCGGCGCGACGTCGAGCTGGCACTCGACGAGCTGGAGGTCGCCCGCAACGTCGTCTCCCGCAACCGGGCGCTGAACGAGGCGGTGCTCGCCCAGGCCGAGCGTGCCTCCTCGCGGCTGCTGGAGATACTCGGCAGCGGCGCCGGTGTGCCCTCCGCCGACCGGCTCCCGGTCGATGCGGTCGAGGACCTGGTCGGCGACCGGTACGCGGACGTCGTCTCCGTCCACCCCGACCGCGTCAGACTCCAGCGCCAGTTGCCCGCCGAGGACCTCTTCGGCGGCGCGCGCCGCGTCGACGCGATCGGCATAGGACTGAACCTGCTGGTCCAGAACTTCTCCGGCCGCAGGCTGGTCCGCCTCGCCGAGTCGGGCTGCCGGGTCCGGCTGCTCTTCCTCAACCCGGCGAGCAGCGCCGTCAAGCGCCGCGAGCGCGAACTCGGCATCAAAAAGGGCGAGTTGAGTCGCACTGTGGAGATGAACATCCTCCATATGCGCCGGGTCCGCTCCCGCCTGCGTGACCCCGGAGCCTTCGAGATACAGGTCTTCGACGAGACACCGCGCTTCACCGCCTACCTCGTCGACGGCGACGGGCCCGACGGTCTCGCCGTCATCCAGTCCTACCTCCGCCGCGCACGCGGCATGGAGGCGCCCGTGCTGGTGCTGCGTGGCGCCGGGCGTTCGGTCGTGCGCGCCGGCCAGGACGGAGAAACGGGTCTCTTCCAGACATACCGCGAGGAGTTCGAGTCGGTATGGGCCGACTCGCGCCCTGTGTCGTGACGGCCGTCCGCACAGGGCCCCCGGGGCGCAGCCGCGGATCGGTGCCCCGGTCGGGACGGCCGCCCGAACCCGCTGTCAGTGGTGCGTGCGAGAGTGGTCGTCAACTGGGGGAAGCACCACCGCATCACTGAGAAGGGGGCACTCATGTCCTGGCACCGCGAGCTGCTGGTCGGCTTCGATCTGGAGACGACGGGCACCGATCCGCTCGACGCACGCATCGTGACGGCCGCCGTCGTCGAGCTGCGGGCCGGGGAGCCGGTGCGCAGGCACGGCTGGATGGCGGACCCGGGGATAAGCATTCCTGCACAGGCCTCCGCCATCCACGGCATCAGCAACGAGCGGGCCGCAGCAGAGGGCCGCCCCGCCCGAGAGGTGGTCGACGAGATCGCCCGGACGCTGACCGGCCACTGGCAGCAGGGCGTCCCCGTCGTCGCGTACAACGCGGCCTTCGACCTGACGTTGCTGGCCGCCGAGTTGCGGCGGCACGGACTGCCGTCCCTGGACGAGCGGCTGGGCGGCCGGCCGATCGGCCCCGTCGTCGACCCGTACACGATCGACCGGGCCGTCGACCGCTACCGCAGGGGCAAGCGCACGCTCGAAGCGGTCTGCGTCGAGTACGGGGTGGCCCTCGACAGCGCCCACCACGCCGACGCGGACGCGCACGCCGCGGTGCTGGTCGCCCGTGCGATAGCGGAGCGGCACGCCATGGTGGCGGGCCTCGCGGTGGCGGAGCTGCATGAGCAACAAGTGGTCTGGTACGCGCAGTGGGCGGCCGATTTCCAGGGATTTCTGCGTCGCAAGGGATCTCCCGACGCGGTGGTCGACGCCTCGTGGCCGCTGCGGGAGCTCGCGCCGGTCGCCGGCTGAACGCACCGGTGCGGCGGGCAGGCCATGGGCGGCGCGCCGGTCCGGCATCGTCAGAAGGGGTACCAACGCACCTCGGGGTCGTCGTCCCGCAGGGACGCCACCCTGCGGCGGAATTCGGCCAGCGCCGCGGGGTTGGACGGGGCGTGCTGGGCGACCCAGGCGCAGCTGGCGGTTTCGCGGGCGCCGCGCAGTACGGCGCAGCCGTCCCATGTGCGCACGTCCCAGCCGTAGGTCCCGGTGAACGAGTCGTAAGCGGCGGGATCGAGGCCGTAGCGGTCGCGGGAGAGGGCCATGACCACCAGGTCGTGCTCGCGCAGATCCGACGAGACGGTTTCCAGGTCGACGAGGGCGGGACCATCCGGGCCCACATGGACATTGCGGGGGAGTGCGTCGCCGTGGATGGGACCCGGCGGCAGATGAGGGGTGAGCGCGGCCGCCGCCTCGGCGAAACCGTCGCGGCGTGCCCGCAGATATGCGGCGTCGGCGGGGTCGATCGCGTCGCCGGCCAGCCGCAGCCAGCGTTCGACCCCGCCGAGCAGCTCCCGGCGGGGCAACTCGAAGGGAGGGGAGGGCAGCGCGTGGACGAGCCGCAGCAGGCGCGCGAGGTCGGCGGGCTGCGCGGGCCGTACGGCGTCCGGGAGCCGGTGCCACACCGTCACCGGATGTCCGGCGACCAGCCGCGGCCCGGGCTCCGCGGCCCGTACGCCAGGCACACCCGCGGCCTCCAGCCAGGCGGCGACGGCCAGTTCACGCTCGGCACGCGGCAGCAGCTCTGCGTCCCGGCCGACCTTGATCACCATCTTGTCCGCCGCGAACACGGCGTTCTCGCCGAGTGCCAGCAGCGGCGCGTCGGCCCGCAGCCCGGCCCTCGCCAGCACCTCGCGTGCTCGTGTCTCGTCCATCGCCCTCTTCCGGCATCGTCGTGAACCCGACAAAGTCTCGCATCCGTGCAGGCCGCCTCGACGAACCGACAGCCCGTCAGCACCGGGCCGCCGGGGGCCTGGGGGTGGCGCGACGTCTCGGGACGGACGCCCCGGCCGGGGAACTGCGCGACGCGGTCCTCGAGCTGGTGGGGGACCCGCAGGTGGCGGCACGGCTGGCGAAGATCAAGTCCGGCATGGCCGGCGAGGGCGGCACGCGACGCGCGGCCGACCTGATCGAGGCGGAACTCCCGTCCCGGTGAGGCACGCGGCATCGGAGGCGGCGGCCTGGCGCAGCCGCCCCGTCAGCCTTTCGTGAATTCGTGCTTCGCCGCCCGCGTGCGCGAATGTGTAAATGGCGTGGACGAATGGTCATATCCGTGATGCATGCGTGAGGTGTGTGTGCGTGCTTTCTGTGCACGGGCCCCGGATCCGCGTCGAAATCAGGGACGTATTCAGGTCGTCCCGCCCTGCCGGGCAGTGATGTGCGGCGGGGTGCGGTCGCCTCTCGGGGAGGGGGCGCGAACCCAGGAAGTGGGACGCAAGCCCCTTTCTGCAGACGGCTGTTGGGGTCGATGCCCGACTTGCGTCGCCCTGGCCGATTTCTTATTGCGAAAGCTTGTTTTCTAAGTCACAGCTGCATGAAGGTCTTGATCTGGGCGCGTCAATCGGTCAGGGTTTCGAGCCAGTCCCCGGAGAAATTCCGTCCGTGGGCCGATCCCCCCACAAAAATTGACGAGGAGACCCCTCTTCATGGCAACTCACAAGCGCGCGAGCAGGATCAAGCTCACCGCAGCCATCACCGCCGTGGCCGCCGCAGCCGGCGTCACGTTGCTCAACACGTCCTTCGCAGGAGCCGCCGCTCCCGTCGAAGGCAAGATCTACGGCGCGAACGCCAAGGGCGCCGTCGCCGGCAGCTACATCGTGATGCTGGACGAGAAGGCCGACAAGAAGGGCCTGGCCAAGGAGTACGGCGGCACGCTGGAGCGCAACTACAGCTCCGCCATCAACGGCTTCTCCGCCAGCGGTCTCTCCGAGACGGAGGCCAAGCGTCTCGCCGCCGACCCGGCGGTCGCCAAGGTCGTCCAGAACAAGAAGTTCACCATCAACGCGACCCAGGACAACCCGCCGTCCTGGGGTCTGGACCGGGTGGACCAGGCCGACACGGCCGGCGACAGCAAGTACAACTACCCGGACAGCGCCGGAGAGGGCGTGACCGCGTACGTGATCGACACCGGAGTCCGTATCTCCCACAAGGACTTCGAGGGCCGCGCTACGCACGGCTTCGACGCCGTGGACAACGACGACTCGGCCGACGACGGCAACGGCCACGGCACGCACGTCGCCGGCACCATAGCGGGCGCGGCGCACGGCGTCGCCAAGAAGGCGAAGATCGTCGCCGTTCGCGTGCTCGACGACAACGGCTCCGGCACCACCGAGCAGGTCGTCGCGGGCATCGACTGGGTCACCCAGAACCACCAAGGCCCGTCCGTCGCCAACATGAGCCTTGGCGGTGGCGCCGACGAGGCTCTCGACGAGGCCGTCCGCAAGGCCATCGCCGCCGGCGTCACCTTCGGCGTCGCGGCCGGCAACGAGTCCTCCGACGCGGGCCAGGGCTCTCCGTCGAGGGTCAAGGAAGCCATCACCGTCGCCTCCTCCACCGAGGAGGATGCCCAGTCGGACTTCTCCAACTTCGGTGAGGTCGTGGACATCTACGCACCCGGCTCCGACATCGCCTCGGCGTGGAACGACAGCGACGAGGGCACCAAGACCATCTCCGGAACCTCGATGGCGACCCCGCACGTCGTCGGCGCCGCGGCGGTCTACCTCGCCGGCCACCAGGACGCCACCCCGGAGCAGATCGCCACGGCCCTCACCGAGGGCGCCACGGCCGACAAGATCACCAACCCGAGTGCGGGCACGCCGAACAAGCTGCTGAAGGTCGTCGAGTGACCCAGGTATGACCCCGGTGTGGGGGGGGGGGGGGGGGGGGGGGGGGGGGGGGGGGGGGGGGGGGGGGAGGGGAAAGGGGAGGGGGGGGGGGGGGGGGAGGGGGGATGAGGAGGAGAGAAAAAAGAGATCCCCCTCCTCCCCCACTCCCTCCCCCCCCCCCCCCCCCCCCCCCCCCCCCCCCCCCCCCCCCCCCCCCCCCCCCCCACACCCACGGCGCGCTCGCCGCCGGACCGGCGGTCGCCGTGCCCTCCCCCACGGGGCACGGCGACCGCCTTTATCGTTTGAGCATGACGACGAAGTACGCGGCGCTCCTGCGCGGGATCAACGTGGGTGGCAGCAGGAAGGTCCCCATGGCGCAACTCCGCTCGTTGCTCGGCGACTTGGGCCACAGCGACGTCGCCACCTACCTGCAGAGCGGAAACGCCGTCTTCAGCAGCGCGGACACCGACGAGGACGTGCTCGCCGACGGGATCGAGGCGGCCGTCGAGAAGGCCTTCGGCTTCCGTGTCGACACACTCGTACGCAGCGGCCCCTATCTGCGGGCGGTCGCCGACGCCTGCCCCTTCCCCGCTGCCTCGCTGGAGGGGAAACAGCTCCACGTCACCTTTCTCTCCGAGACCGTGGCGCCGCGCCGACTGGCGTCGATCGACACCGCGGCCCATTTGCCGGAGGAGTTCCGGCTCGGCGACCGGGCGCTGTACCTGTACGCGCCGGACGGCCTCGGCCGCTCGAAGCTCGCGGCGGCCTTGTCGAGGCCCGGTCTGCTGAAGGGCGTCGTCGCCACCAGCCGCAACTGGAACACGGTCGTGAAACTGGTGGAGATGACCCGTGACTGACTTCCCGCGGACGGACGGAGGCCGTCAGACACTCGACGAGCTCACCGCGCTCGTCGGTGCCGGGGAAATGGCCCGGTCAGCCGGGTCATGAAGCTCCGGCGCTACGCGGAGACCGCCGACGCGTACTCGATCCGAGCCTCGTCGTGGCGGTCCAGCAGTAGCCGCGCCAGTTCGGGCGACGCGCCCAGCACGTCCGCGACGACGTCCGCCTCGCTCGCTCCGGCCGCGATGCGGTCGGGGAGCCGGCCGGGGGCTATCACGTACGGGGCGAGGGCGACGCGCGCGTGGCCCTCGGCCCGCAGCGCGCGGACGGCGTCCTCGGTGCGGGGCAGAGATGCGGAGGCGAACGCAGGCCGCACGGCGCACCAACCGGTGTGCCGCAGCTCCCGCGCTGTGTGAGCGATCGCTGCGATCGCCTCCGGGTCCGTGGAGCCCGCCGCGGCCAGCACCAGGGCGGTCGAGCTCTTGTCCGCGGGGCCGAGCCCCGCCTCGTACAGCCGCCGCTCGACGGCGCCCAGCAGCAGTGGTGACGGGCCGAGGACCTCGGCCTGCCGCACGCGCAGCGACGGGGGCGCCTGCCGCAGCACTGCCGGGATGTCCGCCTTGGCGTGGAAGGCGCGGGTCAGCAGCAGCGGCAGCGCCACCACGTCCCGTACGCCGTCGGCCGCCAGACGCCCGAGGACCTGGGGCACCGCCGGGGCGTTGAAGTCGAGGAACGCCGTCTCCACGCGCAGGCCGGGTCGCAGCGACCGTACGCGCCGGGTGAGGGCGTGGACGGTCGCCGCGTGGCGCGGGTCTCGGCTGCCGTGGGCGATGACGAGCAGGACGGAGTCGTTCATCGTGCACTCAGCTCCTGACGAGAAGCCCGCGACTGCGGAGCATCCACCGCTCGAGCGGGCTGAAGACCAGCAGGTCGACGGCGATGCCCACCACGAGGATCAGCAGGATGGCGAGGAACACGCCGGGCATGTCGGCGTTGTTGCGGCCGTTCTCCAGCAACTGGCCGAGCCCGAGGCCCAGGTCCGGCGAGGAGGCGATGATCTCGGCGGCCATCAGCGAACGCCACGAGAAAGCCCAGCCCTGCTTGAGGCCCGCCACATACCCCGGCAGCGCCGCCGGCATCACGATGTGCCAGGTGCCCCTGAGCCCGGTCGCGCCGAGCGTGCGGCCCGCCCGCAGGAACAGCGGTGGCACCTGATCGACGCCGGAGACCAGGCCGTTCGCGATCGAGGGGACCGCGCCCAGCAGGATGACGGTGAACATCATCGAGTCGTTCAGGCCGAGCCAGATGACGGCCGGAGGCACCCAGGCCACGGACGGCAGGGACTGCAGGCCCGACAGGACCGGACCGATCGCCGCGCGGACGAACTTCACCCGGGCGACCAGCAGGCCGAGCGGGGTACCGATGGCGAGCGCCAGCAGGAAGCCGAGGAGGCCGCGCGACACGCTGGTCCAGATGACCTCCAGCAGAGTGCCCTGGAGCCACATGCGGGACAGGCTGTCCCACACGGCGGACGGCGCGGGCAGCTTGTAGTCCTCCGTGACCTCGGCCCACACCAGGCCCTGCCAGGCGACCAGTACGAGCGCCACGGCGGTGATCGGCGGCAGCACCTTCTGCACCAGCACCTGGCGCACGGGGGTGCGGTTCACCTGCACCGCGTCCAGTGCGTCGAGTCCCGCCTCCAGGCCGGCCAGGTCGTCGGCCTTGTCGGCGGTCCTGCCGGCGGCCGTCGTGGTCGTGTCAGTGCTGGCCATGTCGGCGGATCTCCCCACGCAGTTCTTCGGTGATCTCGACGGACAGCTCCGCCACGGCGGTGTCCTCGATACGTCGCGGCTGGTCGATGTCGACGGTCCACTCGCGGGCGACCCGCCCCGGCCGTGACGACAGCAGCACCACTCGCTGCGCGAGCCGCACCGCTTCACGGACGTTGTGGGTGACGAAAAGGACCGAGACGTTGGTCTCCCGCCAGATACGGGTCAGCTCGTCGTGCAGCACGTCCCGGGTGATGGCGTCGAGCGCCGCGAAGGGCTCGTCCATCAGCAGGAGTTGACTGTCCTGGGCGAGCGCGCGTGCCATCGCGACCCGCTGGCGCATACCGCCCGACAGCTCGTGCACCCGCTTGCCGTACGCGCCCCCCAGCCGTACGAGCTCCAGCAGCCGCTCGGCCTCGCCGCGCCGTACGTTCTTCGGTACGCCGCGCAGCCTGAGCGCCAGTTCGATGTTCTTGCCCGCGGTCAGCCACGGGAACAGGGCGTGCTCCTGGAACATCAGGGCGGGCCGCCCGCCGGGCGTCTCGATGGAGCCCGCGGTCGGCCGGTCGAGCCCCGCGACCAGGTTCAGCAGCGTCGACTTGCCGCAGCCGGACGCTCCCAGCAGGGTGACGAACTCGCCCGGCGCGACATCGAGCGTGATGTCGTCCAGCACGAGCTGCGGCCCGGCGGGCCCGTTGAAGGACTTGGAGACATGCCCGATACGGGCCGCGTACGTCTGCTCGACACTCACGCGGTCCTCGGCCTTGGCGAGGGCAGTGGCCATGGTCGTCACCTCCTGGGGAACTCGGCTGGTACGGATCACTTGACGCCGAGTCCGGCGTCGGAGACCTCGGGCGCGCCCGCGGCGCCGAGGACCTTGTTCAGCGGCTTCAGGTCGTAGATCCCGGCGAGGTCGGGCTGTTCCAGCAGGCCCGCCCGCACCGCGTGGTGCGCCTGCGTGTCGAGCGTCGCGGCCAGCGGGTCGTCGGTGAACCGGAGCGACTTCCACGCCGGGTCGATCACCTCCGGCGGCAGCGGCTTGCCGGTCAGCTCCTCGAGCTTGGCGTTGGCCGAGGCCCTGGCCCGCTCGGGGTTGGCGGCGATCCACTCGTTGGTCTTCACCGTGCCGCGCAGCACCGCCTCGACGACGGCCGGGTGCTTCTCGAGGAACTGCTGCGACACGACGATGTTCGTGATCACGAACTTCCCGTCCGGCCACAGGTCCGCCTCGTCCACCAGCACCTTCGCGCCCGCGGCCACCAGCCTGGAGGCGGCGGGCTCCGGCATCCAGGCCCCGTCGATCGCCCCGGACCGGTAGGCGCCCGGCGTCACCTTGGGCTGCATCCGGACCGCCGAGACGTCGCCCTTGCCGCTCTGGGGGTCGATCTTCCAGCCCTGCTCCGCGGCCCAGTTGAGGAACGCCACGTCCTGCGTGTTGCCGAGCTGCGGGGTGGCGATCCGCTTGCCCTCGACGTCGGCCGGGGAGGTGATCTTCTCCGGGTTGACGACGAGCTTCACCCCGCCGGACGCGGAACCGCCGATGATCCGCAGGCTCTCGCCGCCGGACTTCACATAGGCGTTGACGGCGGGGGAGGGGCCGATGAACCCGATGTCGATCGAGCCCGCGTTCAGGGCCTCGATCTCGGAGGGGCCGGCGTTGAAGCTCGCGGTCGACACCTTGGTGCCGCCCAGCTCCCGCTGGAGGATGCCCTCCCGGTCGCCCACGAGCGCGGTGGCATGGGTGAGGTTGGGGAAGTACCCGATCCGTACGGTGTCCAGACCCCCGACCTGCGGACCCTTCGCCGCGTGGGCGACGGGTGCCTTCACGGCCTGGGAGCCGTAGCCGCAGGCCGTGAGGACCACGGCGAGGAGCGGCAGGGCGGCTGCGGCGGCGAGGCCGCGGCCCAGGAACGTACGGGTGGCTGGCACGGGAGGTCTTCCTCTCGTAGGCCCGGTCCCTACGTCAGGTCGGGCCGGGTCGTCGGCGGGCGGTCAGGTTTTCGGCGGTGCGGGACGCCGGGGGCGCGCTCGGGCAGCGCCCTCGGTACTGCGGTCATCGCGCACATCGCGCCACCCCGCCCGTGCCCGCGCCGAGAGCCCCGCTGCCTACGCGGCCGCCCTCCTTGGCGAAGGTCGAGAAGACGTCGGTCATCAGAAGTCCCAGGCCGCGTCGTCGGCGGACTGCTCGGCGGGGGTGGTCTCGGCGGCGAAGGCGTCGCCCGCCATGCCCGCGGCGAGCGTCGTGCCGTCGGCGGGGTCGATGAGCAGGAACGACCCGGTGCGGCGCGAGTGCGCGTACGAGTCGAGTGCCAGCGGTTCGGCCGTACGGACCTTGACGCGGCCGATGTCGTTGGCGACCAGCTGACCGGGGGCCGGGTGCTGGGAGAGGTCGTCGAGGGTGAGCCGTGAGGGGATCTCCTTGACGATCGCCTTCACGGTACGGGTGGTGTGCTTGAGCAGCACCCGCTGGCCGACGGTGAGCGGCTGGTCCGCGACGTGGCACACGGTCGCCTCGACGTCCTGCGTGGTCGGCGGGGCGTCGTGGGTCGGCACGATGATGTCGCCGCGGGAGATGTCGATGTCGTCCTCCAGAAGGAGGGTGATCGACTGCGGCGTCCAGGCGACGTCCACGGACTTGCCGAGGAGGTCGATGCCGGTGACCTTCGACGTACGGCCCGACGGCAGGACGGTCACCGATTCGCCGACGCGGAACGTGCCGGCGGCGATCTGGCCCGCGTAGCCGCGGTAGTCGGGGTGCTCCGCGGTCTGCGGACGGATCACGTACTGCACGGGCAGCCGGGCGTGGCAGCCGGTCAGGTCATGGCTGACGGGCACGGTCTCGAGGTGCTCGAGCACCGTCGGGCCGCCGTACCAGTCCATGTTCGCGGACGGGTCCACCACGTTGTCGCCGGCGAGGGCCGAGATCGGGATCGCGGTGATCTCGGGAACGCCGAGGGACGCCGCGTAGGCGGTGAACTCCTCCGCGATCTTCGCGAAGACGGGCTCCGCGTAGTCGACGAGGTCCATCTTGTTGACGGCCAGCACCACATGGGGGACGCGCAGCAGCGCGGCGACCGCGGCGTGGCGGCGGGTCTGCTCGACGACGCCGTTGCGGGCGTCGACGAGCACGACCGCCAGCTCGGCCGTCGACGCGCCGGTGACCATGTTGCGGGTGTACTGCACATGCCCGGGGGTGTCGGCGAGGATGAACCGGCGCCGGGGCGTCGCGAAGTAGCGGTACGCCACGTCGATGGTGATGCCCTGCTCCCGCTCGGCCCGCAGGCCGTCGGTGAGCAGCGCCAGGTCCGGCGCCTCCTGGCCGCGGCTGCGGGACGCGTGCTCGACCGCCTCCAGCTGGTCGGCGAGGACTGACTTGGAGTCGTGCAGCAGCCGCCCGACCAGGGTGGACTTGCCGTCGTCGACCGACCCCGCGGTGGCGAAACGCAGCAGGGTCGTGGCGGAGAGCTGCTCGGCCAGCTGCTCGGTGGGGGTGGTCATCTCTAGAAGTACCCTTCGCGCTTGCGGTCTTCCATCGCCGCCTCCGACAGTTTGTCGTCGGCGCGGGTCGCACCCCGCTCGGTGAGACGGGAGGCGGCGATCTCGGTGATCACGGCGTCCAGCGTGGTGGCGTCGGAGTCGACGGCGCCGGTGCAGGACATGTCGCCGACGGTGCGGTAGCGGACCAGCCGCTTCTCAGTCGTCTCGGTGTCCTTGGGGCCGCCCCACTCGCCGGCGGTCAGCCACATGCCGGAGCGCTTGAACACCTCACGCTCGTGCGCGAAGTAGATCTGGGGGAGCTCGATCTTCTCGCGCTGGATGTACTGCCACACGTCCAGCTCGGTCCAGTTGGACAGCGGGAAGACCCGCACATGCTCGCCGGGCGCGTGGCGGCCGTTGTAGAGCTGCCACAGCTCGGGGCGCTGACGGCGCGGGTCCCACTGGGAGAACTCGTCGCGGAGGCTGAACACCCGCTCCTTGGCGCGGGCCTTCTCCTCGTCGCGCCGGCCGCCGCCGAACACCGCGTCGAAGCGGTGCTGCTGGATGGCCTCGGTCAGCGGCACGGTCTGCAGCGGGTTACGGGTCCCGTCCGGGCGCTCGCGCAGCTTGCCGGCGTCGATGTACTCCTGCACGGAGGCGACATGGAGCCGCAGCCCGTGCCGGGCGACCGTCCGGTCGCGGTACTCCAGCACCTCGGGGAAGTTGTGCCCGGTGTCCACGTGCAGCAGCGTGAACGGAACGGCAGCCGGGGCGAACGCCTTCAGCGCCAGATGCAGCATGACGATCGAGTCCTTGCCGCCGGAGAAGAGGATCACCGGCCGCTCGAACTCGCCCGCCACCTCGCGGAAGATGTGCACGCCCTCGGACTCGAGCGCGTCCAGGTGGGAGAGCGCGTACGGGCTGTCGACGTCCTCGTGCACAGTGGCGGCGGTCGTCATGCCAGACCCCTTTCTGCAAGCAGTGCGTGGACCGCGTCGGCGGATTCCCGCACGGTCTGGTTCTGGGACTCGATCCGCAGATCGGGCGACTCGGGCTCCTCGTAAGGGTCGTCGACCCCGGTCAGCCCGCTGATCTCGCCCGCGGCCTGCTTGGCGTACAGCCCCTTCACATCGCGTACCGAGCACACGTCCACCGGGGTGGCCACGTGCACCTCCACATACGCGGTGCCCTCCTGCTGGTGGCGCTTGCGCACCGCCTCCCGGCTCTCGGCGTACGGGGCGATGACCGGCACCAGGGCCTTCACACCGTTGGACGACAGCAACTCGGCGACAAAACCGATCCGCTGCACGTTGGTGTGCCGGTCCTCACGGGTGAAACCGAGGCCCGCCGACAGGAACTCGCGGATCTCGTCGCCGTCGAGCACCTCGACCCGATGGCCCTCTTCGCGCAGCCGGCCCGCCAGCTCGTACGCGATCGTGGTCTTGCCGGCGCTCGGCAGACCCGTGAGCCAGATGGTGGCTCCGGTCACTTGCTTCTCCTGAACTTCCCTGTTGTCCGTCATCAGCCGTGCAGCCCGCACTCGGTCTTGCCCCGGCCGGCCCAGCGGCCGGCGCGTGCGTCCTCGCCCTCCAGCACCCGGCGGGTGCAGGGCGCGCAGCCCACGGAGGCGTAGCCGTCCATCAGCAGCGGGTTGGTGAGCACGCCGTGCTCGGCGACGTAGGCGTCCACGTCGTCCTGCGTCCAGCGGGCGATCGGCGACACCTTGACCTTCTGCCGCTTCTCGTCCCAGCCGACGACCGGGGTGTTGGCCCGGGTCGGGGACTCGTCGCGGCGCAGGCCCGTGGCCCACGCGTCGTACCCGGTCAGGCCTTCTTCGAGGGGCTTGACCTTGCGCAGGGCACAGCACAGGTCGGGGTCGCGGTCGTGCAGCTTCGGGCCGTACTCGGCGTCCTGTTCGGCGACCGTCTGCCGGGGGGTGAGCGTGATGACGTTGACGTCCATCACCGCGTCCACCGCGTCGCGGGTGCCGATGGTCTCCTCGAAGTGGTAGCCGGTGTCCAGGAAGACGACGTCGACGCCGGGCACGGCACGGGAGGCGAGGTGGGCGACCACCGCGTCCTCCATCGAGGAGGTGACGCAGAAACGCGGGCCGAAGGTGTCGGTGGCCCACTTGAGGATCTCGAGAGCCGAGGCGTCCTCAAGGTCGCGCCCGGCCTGCTCGGCCAGCGACTTGAGATCCCGCTCGGCCTGAACCGTCGTCATATCTCTTCCCCTCCACGGTCGCCCAGCTGAAGTCCACGGGTCAGCAGCCCGAGGAACTTCAACTGGAAAGCTCGATTGCATGCCGCGCATTCCCAGGCGCCGTGACCTTCTTCGCTGGGACGCAGGTCCTCGTCGCCGCAGTAGGGGCAGTAGAACGGTGCAGCCCGCTCGCTCATGACAGGGCCTCCTCGGACGCCCTGGCCGCCCAGGTCGCGAAGCGCTCGCCGTCCTCGCGCTCCGCCTCGAAACGCTTGAGGACCCGCTCGACGTAGTCCGGAAGCTCCGCCGAGGTGACCTTCAGGCCGCGGACCTTGCGGCCGAACGCCGGGTCGAGACCCAGCGCGCCGCCGAGGTGCACCTGGTAGCCCTCGACCTGGTTGCCGTCGTCGTCGAGGACGAGCTGGCCCTTGAGACCGATGTCCGCGACCTGGATGCGGGCGCAGGCGTTGGGGCAGCCGTTGAGGTTGATCGTGATGGGCTGGTCGAACTCCGGCAGCCGGCGCTCGAGTTCGTCGATGAGCGCGGAGCCGCGGCCCTTGGTCTCGACGATGGCCAGCTTGCAGAACTCGATGCCCGTGCATGCCATCGTGCCGCGCCGGAACGGCGACGGCTTGACCTGGAGGTCCAGCGCCTCGAGGCCGGAGACGAGCGAGTCGACCTGGTCCTCGGCGACATCGAGCACGATCATCTTCTGCTCGACGGTGGTCCGCAGTCGGCCGGAGCCGTGCGCCGCGGCGAGCTCGGAGATCTTGGTCAGCGTCGCGCCGTCCACACGTCCGACGCGCGGCGCGAAGCCGACGTAGAACCGGCCGTCCTGCTGGCGGTGGACGCCGACGTGGTCGCGCCAGTGCTCGACGGGCTGCTCGGGCGCGGGGCCGTCGACCAGCTTGCGTCCCAGGTACTCGTCCTCCAGCACCTGGCGGAACTTCGCTGCGCCCCAGTCGGCGACCAGGAACTTCAGGCGCGCGCGGTTGCGCAGCCGGCGGTAGCCGTAGTCACGGAAGATCGAGATGACGCCTTCCCAGGCGTCGGGGACCTCGTCGAGGGGGACCCACACGCCGAGGCGCACACCGAGCTTGGGGTTGGTGGACAGGCCGCCGCCGACCCACAGGTCGAAGCCGGGGCCGTGCTCGGGGTGGTTCACCCCGACGAAGGCGACGTCGTTGATCTCGTGCGCCACGTCCAGCAGCGGGGAGCCGGAGATCGCCGTCTTGAACTTGCGGGGCAGGTTGGAGAATTCCTTGTTGCCGATGAACCGGCGGTGGATCTCGTCGATGGCGGGGGTGCCGTCGACGATTTCGTCCTGCGCGATCCCGGCGACCGGCGATCCGAGGATGGTGCGGGGGGTGTCGCCGCACGCCTCGGTCGTCGACAGGCCCACGGCCTCCAGGCGCCGCCAGATCTCCGGGACGTCCTCGATGCGGATCCAGTGGTACTGCACGTTCTGCCGGTCGGTGAGGTCGGCGGTGCCGCGCGCGAACTCCTCCGAGATCTCGCCGATCACCCGCAGCTGCTCGGTGGTCAGCCGACCGCCGTCGATGCGCACCCGCAGCATGAAGAACTCGTCGTCCAGCTCCTCCGGCTCCAGGATCGCGGTCTTGCCGCCGTCGATCCCGGGCTTGCGCTGGGTGTAGAGGCCCCACCAGCGCATACGTCCGCGCAGGTCGGCGCCGTCGATCGAGTCGAAACCGCGGTGCGCGTAGATCGTCTCAATGCGTGTCCGCACATTGAGACCGTCGTCGTCCTTCTTGGTCTGCTCGTTGCCGTTGAGCGGCGTGTGGTGGCCCATGGCCCACTGACCCTCGCCGCGGTGGCGTCCGGCCTTGCGACGGGGCGTGGCGGAGGCGGGCTTTTCGGGGCTGGCGGCCATGGTGATAGTCCTTCGAGACTGCAGGAGGGCGGCTCTGAGCTGCACACTCGCGCGAAGAGCGCGGCAGTGCGCAGGGCGGGGTGAAAAGAAGGGGGGTGCGGCGGTGCTGGGCTCTCAGCAGGCCGGACAGATGGCGCTGGACATGCGGCCGAGGTCGACGTGCCGCCGACTCACCAAGGCAATTCCAGTGCTGGACATGACGGAAGCGTGTCATGCCACTTTGGACCCAGTCCACCTTCATCCAGGATGTGGACACCACTGTCCCGCATCGTGAGACAGTGTGTCCTGGGTCACCGGTGCGCGTGCGGCCGGTCGTCCGCGTGCGGTCGGTCGGACCGCGCGCCGGGTCGGTCAGACCGCCGCGCCGGGCCAGGGGCCGGGCGTCTCGACGTCGGGATCCTGATCGACCTTGGTGTCGAAGAGACGGAACCCGCGCCGAAGATAATTGTCCATCGCGTGCGGGCCGTCCTTGGAGCAGGTGTGCAGCCACACCCGCTTCGTCTGCGGAAGACCGGGCCACCGCTCGGCCAGATCCCAGGCCCGGGCCACCCCCTGCGACAGCAGATGACCACCGATCCGACGCCCGCGGAACGCCGGGATGAGCCCGAAGTAGACGATCTCCACCGCCCCGTCGTCCTGCGCCTCGAGCTGCACGTAACCGGCCGGCGTCCCCTTCTCGTACGCGACCCACGTCTCGACCCCCGGACGGTCGAGCCACTCCTGCCACTCGGCGTACGTCATGCCGAGCCGGTCGGTCCAGCGGATGTCCCCGCCGACCGCCGTGTAAAGGAACCGGCTGAACTCGGGCGAGGGCACCTCGGCCCGGACGATCCGTATGTCGCCCCCGGGAGCGGCCGCGGGCCGCTGGTCCGCGGGGGAGGTCTGCTCCAGGGACCAGGTGGTCACAGTGATGGTGCTCATGCGGGCCAGGGAATCACGTTGCGGGTCTGCGGCGCACGGTCGGGGCGGGGAGTTACGGGGCCCCGCGCCGGACGGCGGGGTGCGGGGTTACGCGGCGGGCCCGCGGCGCACGGCCGGGCGGGGAGCCACGGGTACGCACCGCGCCGGACGGCCGCGGCGTGGTGTCAGCCGCTGCGCCCGCGCCGCACCGCCGGGGCCGTTGAATACGGGAGCACGTCCGCCGGCCGTTCCGGGAGTATCAGCTCCACCTCGACCTCCTCCGCGAAACGGTAGGGGCGGTGCGCCAGGATCTGCGCGAGATGGCGCCGCAGGCGCGACATCTCCGCCCGTACGGTCACCGTCCGCGTCGGATCCTCGAAGAGGTCCTGCGCCAGCTGAGCCGCGGTCCGCCCGTCCCGGTGCCTGGCCAGCACGTACAGCAGCTCCGCATGGCGGGGACTCAGCTCCTGCGACCAGCTCCCCGAACCGCCCGTCACGGTCACCGAGGGCCGCCGTGACCGGCTCAGGTCCAGCACGACCCGGCCGGGCGCCGCCTCGTGCTGCGCCCCGTCGACCCGTACCAGCCAGCCGCCCGGCAACGGCTCGAGCGTGCACATCCCGAGCGCCGGCAGCCAGAGCCGGCCCGCCCGGACCGACTTCGGCAGCGGCAGCCGGCCCGTCGGCGGCATGCCCGTGACGGCCGCCGGCCAGCCGTCCGTATCGACCGCCAGGGCCCGGCCGCCCAGCTGCCCCAGCAGGGGGGCGGCGACGCTGCGCAGCCGGTCGAGCGATTCGTGGTGACGGCCCCGCAGCTCGGCCTCCGCAAGCCGGGTGACCGAGGTGACCAGTGCCAGAGTCGCCGGATGCATGGTGGACAGCGGGCCGCTGATGTCGACGACCCCGATCAGCCTGCCGTCCCGCGGATCGGTGACCGGCGCCCCCGCACAGGTCCAGGTGTGGTGCGTGGAGACGAAATGTTCGGCCGAGTGCACCTGTACGGGCCGCCGGGACACCAGAGGGGTGCCGATACCGTTCGTGCCGACCAACTCCTCGTTCCAGGCGGCGCCCAGGACGAAGCCGTGCGAGTCGCCCTTGCGGAGGACCGCCGCACTGCCCTCGCGCCACAACAGCCGGCCCTCGGCGTCGGCGATGACCATGATGTGGTGCGCGGCCTCCGCGATCGAGACCAGCCCGTCCCGCAGCACCGGCAGGACCTCCAGCAGCGGTGAGGAGAGCCTCCGGCGTTCGATCTCCTCCAGCGGCAGCAGCCCCGCCCTGCGGTCCCGGTCCGGATCCACGCCCCGCTGCAGCATCCGCTGCCACGACTCGCCGATGTCCGTCCGAGGCCCGACCTCGGGTTTGCGGCCCGAAAGAGCCGCGTCCCGCACTCCCTTCAGCAGCCGCATGGCCTCTGCGCTGTCCATGGCCGCCAGCCTGGCCAGATCGAGCGATGAGT
This sequence comes from Streptomyces sp. NPDC027962, assembly GCF_055566095.1. Taxonomy (NCBI): domain Bacteria; kingdom Bacillati; phylum Actinomycetota; class Actinomycetes; order Kitasatosporales; family Streptomycetaceae; genus Streptomyces; species Streptomyces sp. NPDC027962. The sequence continues at coordinate 158,813 of NZ_JBVHTA010000005.1, read as the reverse complement.
TCTTCACGGGCTTCTCCACGGTGCCTCCTCGGCGACGCCGGTGTCCGGTGTGCGGGGGGTGGCCCGCCCATCATGGCCTCCCCGGGCCGCCGCGCGGCACCTTATGGCACACAAGGATGCAACCCTTTGCAACCGTCGCGAACGGGCGTGCGCGTGTACGAAGGTGACGGAACACCGGTTCGCCGGTGGGGGTGGTGCCGTGTCGGCGCAGCACCACCCAACCAAGTCCCACGGGCGCGGACCGTCCCATACGGCCCGCGCCCGTTCCTGTCCGGACCCGGACCCGGGGCCGCGCGGTTCACACAACGGCGCGCGACCGCTCCACGATCGCCGCCAGCCCCAGCGTGTGGGGCAGCGTCCCGAACGCCGCCCCCCGGTCGCCGCCCAGCCGCGACGCGCAGAAGGCGTCCGACACCTCCGACGGGGCCCACCGCACCAGCAGCGACCCCTGCAGCACCAGCGCCATACGCTCCACCACCCGCCGCGCCCGGGCCTCGATGCCGTCCAGGTCGGCCAGCTCCGTCAGCAGGTCCTTGATCGCCGCGTCCAGCCGGTGGTCCGCACCCCGCGCCTTGCCGACCTCCTGGAGGAACGCGTTCAGCGCCTGCGGCTCTCTCTGCAGCGCACGCAGCGCATCCAGCGCCTGCACATTGCCCGAACCCTCCCAGATCGAGTTGAGCGGCGACTCGCGCAGCAGCCGCGGCATGCCCGACTCCTCCACGTACCCGTTGCCGCCCAGGCACTCCAGCGCCTCCGCCACCACCGGCGTGCACCGCTTCGTCACCCAGTACTTCGCCGTGGGCACCGCCAGCCGCAGGAACGCCCGCTCCGCCTCCGTGTCCGCGTCGTAGGCCGCCGCCAACCGGAGCCCCAGCGTCGTCGCCGCCTCCGACTCCAGAGCAAGATCGGCCAGAACATTGCGCATCAGCGGCTTGTCGATCAGCAGCGCGCCGAACGCGCTGCGGTACGCGCAGTGGTGGACCGCCTGCGCCACCGCCTGCCGCATCAACGCCGCGGAGCCGAGAACACAGTCGAGACGGGTCGCCGCCACCATCCCGATGATGGTGCGCACCCCGCGCCCCTCTTCGCCCACCCGGCGGGCCCAGGTCCCCTCGAACTCGACCTCGCTCGAGGCGTTGGACCGGTTGCCCAGCTTGTCCTTCAGCCGCTGGATCCGGAAGACGTTGCGCGTGCCGTCCTCCAGTACCCGGGGCACCAGGAAGCAGGTCAGTCCACCCGCGGCCTGTGCGAGGACCAGGAAGCCGTCGCTCATCGGCGCGGAGCAGAACCACTTGTGACCGGTCAGGAGATACGCGCCGTCCTCGGCCAGCGGCTCCGCGCGGGTCGTGTTCGACCGTACGTCGCTGCCGCCCTGCTTCTCCGTCATCCCCATCCCGAACAGGACACCGCCCTTCAGCGCGGCCGGGCGCAGACCCTCCTCGTACACCGTCGACGTCAGCCGCGGCTCCCACTCGGCGGCGAGCCCCGCGTCGGTGCGCAGCGCGGGCACCGCCGCGTGCGTCATCGACAACGGGCAGCCGTGCCCGGCCTCCGCCTGCGTCCACACCAGGAAACCGGCCGCCCTGCGGACATGCCCGCCCGGCCTGCCCCAGGCGCTCACCAGACCCGCCGACACGGCATGGCCCAGCAGCCGGTGCCAGGCCGGATGGAACTCCACCTCGTCGATCCGGTTGCCGTACCGGTCGTACGCCCGCAGCCGCGGCGGATGCTCGTCGGCCTGCCTGCCCCACTCATGCGCCTGGGCCGAGCCCGCCGTCCGCCCGAGCCCGGAAAGCTCCTCGAACGCCGTGTCACGGAGCTCGGGCGCGACATGGCGGCGGACCGCCTCCGTGAGGGCGAGGTCCGCGGCGAAGACGTCGTACCCCACCAGGGGCGGAGCCTGGTTGGTCACTGTGTGGGTGCTGGCTGCCATGCCGATACGGTAAGGAGGTGCAGGCAGCAAACGAAACACCCGAGCGGCCTTCGGGCCGGCTCCACCGGGCCAGAGTCCTCTACCGCAACGTCTCGAAGCGGAAGATGGCATGGCTGCTGCTGAAGGACACTGTCAACTCGTGCATCGAGTACCGCATCCTCGGGCTCGCGGCGGAGGCGGCGTTCTTCACGCTGCTGTCCGTGCCGCCGCTGATGCTCGGCCTGATCGGCCTGCTCGGCTACATCGACGACTGGACCAACACCACCACCGTCGCCTCGATCGAGGAGAACATCCTCACCGCCGTGGGCACCGTCCTCTCCGACCGCGGCGTCAACGACATCGCCAAACCGCTGCTGGAGGACGTCACCCAGGGCGGCCGGCCCGACCTCATCTCCATCGGCTTCGCCATCGCCCTGTGGTCCGGCTCGCGAGCCGTCAACGTCTTCATCGACACCATCACCGTCATGTACGGGCTCGACGGGCAGCGGGGCATCGTCGCGACGAGGCTCCTGGCGTTCCTGCTCTACATCATCGCCCTGCTCATCGGGGCCGTCGTGCTCCCGCTCGCCGTGGTCGGCCCCGACCGGGTCGTGGAACTCATGCCCTGGGGCACGGAAGTCGTCCGGGCCCTGTACTGGCCGGTCGTCATCCTGCTCTCCATCGCCTTCCTGACCACGCTGTACCACGTGTCCGTGCCGGTGCGGTCCCCCTGGGTGGAGGACGTGCCGGGCGCGCTCGTGGCGCTCGGCATGTGGGTACTGGGCAGCTTCCTGCTCCGCATCTACCTGACCAGCACGGTCGAAGGCCCCACGATCTACGGCTCGCTCGCCGCGCCGATCGCCTTCCTGCTCTGGATAGGCATCTCCGCGTTCGCCGTCCTCGTCGGCGCGGCGGTCAACGCGGCGATCGACCGCGTCTGGCCGTCCGTAGCCACTGCGGCGGCCCGCGCGGCGAACGAGCGCGCGCGGGCGGCCGACGCGGCGGAGCTGCTGGCGAGGGCGCGGGCCGCCGAGATGTACGGGGACGAGGACGGGGACGACGACGAGGAGGGTGGCGGTGACATGCCGTCCGAGTTCCCGGAGCGCTGGTCCAAGTTCCTCCCGGTGGACGACGTCCGGGCGCGGCTGCACACGACCCGCGAGAACGGCCGGGAGAACGGGCGCGGGAGCGGGCGCGCGAGCAGCCGGGACGGCCGCGAGAACGGCCACGAGCAGGCCGGTCACTGACACTCGTGCCGGTGCGGGGTGGGGTGCCGGGGTGTCGGCTCCGCGTCCCGGCCCGGGTCGGCCCCTGTCCGGCCGGGCCGGGCAACCGAGTCGCGGGCGCGGCAGAGGAACGCTCCTGGACGCCGTGCCGCGCACGGCCTCAGGCGCCGGTCTGCCGGCCGGTGCGCCGTGTCCGATGAGCCGTGCCGGGGCCGTCCGGCGTGTCGCCGAGCGACTCGAGGAGTCTGCGCAGTGAGTCGCCCAACTGCTCGCACTCGTCGCGGCTGAAGGCCCTCAGCAGATGGGCCTCATTGTCGAGGTGGTCGGCGATGTAGTCGTGGACGAGGCGCTGTCCGCGCTCGGTGAGGCGGATGTTCACGGTCCGCCGGTCACCGCTGTGGCGCACACGTTCCACCAGCCCCTTGGCTTCCATGCGGTCGATGCGGTTGGTGATGGCGCCCGAGGTCACCATGGACGCCTTCAGCAGTGCTCCCGCCGACAGTTCGTACGGCGGTCCGGAGCGTTGCAGCGTCGCGAGGATGTCGGCCTCGCCCAGTTCGAGCCCATACCCGGCGGCGAACGCCTTGAACTCCTTGTCCAGCACCCGCCCGAGGCGCTGGAGCCGCCCGAGGACCTGCAGCGGCCAGAGGCGCTCCGCAAGGTCCGGCCGTTCCTCGGTCCACTGGTCGGTGATCGCGTCCACGGCGTCGCTCACGCGTGACTCCCTTCGAAACAGCACTTCTCAACATTAAGACAATTGACGTCGGGGGAGCCCCCTGATTCTATCTCTCAACGTTAAGACTCTTAATATTGAGTGAACGAGGGAGTTCTCGTGTCTGCCCATGACTCCGCGGCGGAGTCCACCGCGCACCACCCACCCGGCGCGCCACCCCACCGCGAGATACCGGCCTTCTGGCCGGCCCTGCTGGCTGCGCCCATGGCGGCGGGTGCCAACAGTCCGGTGCTGATCCTTCCGGACATCGCGGGCTCGTTCGCGACCACGCCCGTAACTGCCACCTGGTTCGTCACCGTCTTCGCGTGGGGCATGGCGGTCGGCACCCCGCTGACGGCGAGCCTGCTGCGCCGCCGGGGACTGCACACCACCCTTCGGGTAAGCGCGTCCCTGCTCGTCGTGGGTTCGGTGGCAGTCGCCCTCGCCCCCTGGGCTGCCCTCGCCCTGCCGGGCCGGGCGGCTCAGGCCATCGGCGGCGCCGGGCTCGTCGCCTCTGCCATGAGCCTGGCCCGGTCGGCTCGCCGGATGGGAATCGTCGCCGCGGGCTTCGGAGTCTTCGCTGCGATCGGTCCGCTGCTCGGCTCGCTGATCGCCGACGCGTTCACCTGGCGCGCCTCGCTCATGCTCTCCACACCGGCGCTGCTTGCGCTGCCCGCGGTCATCGGTGCCGGGCCGTCCGCACCGCCGACCCCTCCCACCCGCTTCGACCTCCGAGGCGCGACCCTGCTCGCCATGCTGGCGACCTTCCTGGTCCTGACGCCGCGCTACCCTCTCCCGGCGGCGATCGCGGCCCTTGCGGGCGGAACGCTCCTGGCTCTGCACGTCCGGGCCCGCCCCGACGGGTTCGTGCCGGCCGTGCTCCTGCGCACCCCCGCGTTCGTGCTCAGCGCACTGCTCGCCTGCGCCTTGTCCACCTCCTACTTCACTCTCCTCTTCGCCCTCCCGCAGCAGCTCTCCACGAGAGCAGGCTGGTCCACCGCCGCCATCGGCACCGGCCAGCTCGTCGCTCTGCTCACCGGATCGGTGCTCTCCTGGCTGCTGGCCGCGGCAGCCACCCGGATGGGCAGGTCCAGGGTCGTGGCGCTGCTGATCGCCCTGGGCCTCCTCGCCCGGCTGACCGCAGACCTGAGCCCCTGGGCGCCGCTGCTCCTGCCGGCCTTCGCGACGGCGGTCCTCGCGACGACGGCGGGCAATGCCACGCTCGCCCTGTACGCGTCCCGGGACGCACCGGGCTCCCTGCGCCCCACGGCGATAGGCCTGTTCCACCTCTGCTACCAGCTGGGTGGTGCCTTCGGTCCCGCCATCGCCGCCCTGACCGCGCTCACCGGCCGGCGTTAGTGGCCCGGCGGGCGCCCAGCACCTGCCGCTGATCTGCTCGGTGACGGTTGAGACGACCGGCCGTGACCGGCCATGTCGGCCCGCACAAGGAGCGTCGTCCCGCGTGTGTGATCGCAAGCTCGCCGCATGTCCTGGTGGCTGAGCCTCCAGACCCTTCGGCCGACGCGGCATGGGCGCACCTGCCGTGCCCGAAGGGCTACGGGGGCCGCGTGCGGATGGTGCGGCAGGTGGAGCGCAGAGCCTGCCGGGAGGGGGCAAGGGCGTTCGTCTGGAGCGTGCCGGGCTCGCGCGCCCTGTGCCGCGTCTCGCAGCGTTGCCGCCTGTCGCCTTGGCTCCGCCGTGCCTCGCTCCTCTTCGTGCGATCCACGGCACCGGACCGCGCTCACTGACCGGGGCGATCCGAACGAAAGCCCCTAGCCTCGGGAGCGTGTACGAGGAGTGGGCGTCCCGGGTGCCGGGCGCGGTGGTGTGGACGGGCACCGGTATGACGGGTCCGGTGCTCCCCGACGGGTGCATGGACCTGCTGTGGTCCGAGGGGCGGCTGCTCGTCGCCGGGCCCGACACGCATGCCCACGCGCCTGCCGGGGGCGCGGTGTGGGTGGGGGTGAGGTTCGCGCCCGGTGCCGCGCCCGTGTTCTTCGGGGTGCCCGCGCACGAGTTGCGCGACCGGCGGGTGGAGCTTGCGGACCTGTGGGGCGCCGCCGAGTCGCGCAGGCTCGCCGAGCGCGTGGGGGAGGCGGCCGACCGGTCGGCCGAGCTGGAGGCCGTCGCGCTGCGGAGGGCGGCCGGGACCGGGCCGCCGGACCCGGTGCTGCAGGCCGTCGTGCGGCACCTGGACGCCGGCGGCACGGTCAAAGGGGCGGCCGACGCGGCCGGGCTCGGGGCCCGGCAGTTGCACCGGCGGGCACTGGACGCGTTCGGCTACGGCCCCAAGACGCTGGGCCGCGTCCTGCGGCTGCAGCGCGCTCTCGCACTGGTGCGGCAGGGCGTGCCGTACGGGGACGCCGCGCTCGCCGCGGGCTGTGCCGACCAGTCGCATCTCGCCAGGGAGATGCGGTCCATGGCCGGCCTCACCCTCGGTGCCTACGAGGCGTTGGCGAACAGCGAGATGCCGAGCCCGTCCGGGTCGAGCACGACGGCGTAGCGCTGGCCCCAGACGGCGTCCCATGGCTTGAGGTGTCCCCGGTATCCGGCGGTGGTCAGTTCTGCGTAGACCGCGTCGACCTCCGCGGGGCTGTCGCAGAGGAACGCCGGACCCATGCGTTCGCCGCCGGTGGGCGCCGACCAGCTCGGGTCGAAGGAGCGGATGGTCTCCTCGGTGTCCCACAGCAGGCGCAGGCCGCTCGGAAGCGTGGCTTCCGCGTGTGGGGCGGAGTCCGCGTCCGCGGGGATCTCCAGGCCGAGGCGGCGATAGAAGGCGAGCGAGGCGGCCATGTCGCTGACGACGAGGCCGATGGCGTCGAGTCGTGGAGTCATGACCTCAACGTAGGACGCGGCGCGACCGGTCGTCTTGAACGAATCGGACGTCATCTTTTCGTAAGGCGCCGCCCCCGCCGGCGGGCGCCGCGGGCGACGACACTGGTGGTATGCACACCATTCTCGTCGTCGACGACGATCCGACGGTCGCCGAGGTCGTCACGGGGTATCTGGAGCGCGCGGGCTTCGCCGTCGACCGGGCGGAGGACGGGCCGCAGGCGCTCGGGCTTGCCGCGGGCCGGTGGCCCGATCTGGTCGTGCTCGACCTGATGCTGCCGGGCATGGACGGCCTGGAGGTGTGCCGCAGGCTGCGCGAGGCCGCTCCCGTGCCGGTGATCATGCTGACGGCACGCGGCGACGAGGACGACCGCATTCTGGGGCTGGAAGTAGGCGCGGACGACTATGTGACCAAGCCGTTCAGCCCGCGCGAGCTGGTCCTGCGGGTGGAGTCGGTGCTGCGCAGGGGCGGCTCGGCGGGGGAGCGCCGCGCCGGTCCGCAGCTGTCCGCGGCCGGCATCGTGCTGGACCCGGCGGCCCGGCGGGCCGTCAAGGACGGGCGGGAGCTGGCGCTCACACTGCGGGAGTTCGACCTGCTCGCGCATCTGATGCGGCACCGGGGCGAGGCGATCGGCCGGGAGCGGCTGATGCACGACGTATGGGGCTGGGAGTTCGGCGACCTGTCGACGGTGACCGTTCATGTGCGGCGGCTGCGGGGCAAGATCGAGGACGATCCGGCACGGCCGCGGCTGATCCAGACGGTGTGGGGCGTCGGCTACCGCTTCGACACACCGGGGCCCGACGCTCCGAAGGAGGGCTGACCACCGTGCAGGACATGCTGCTCATCGCCTGCTATGCGCTGCTGGGCGCCGCGGCTGCCGGTGTCGTCGGGGCGCTGGTGCTGCGGCTGCTGCGCCATCGTTCCGTCGCCGTGTCCCTGACCGTCGTAGCGGCCGTCACGGTCACCGCGATGCTTGCCGGCACGCTGGCGGTCGCGCAGGCGATGTTTCTCTCCCCGCACGACCTGACCGTCGTCACCATGGTCGTGGCGATGGCGGCCGTCGTGTCGCTGGCGACGGCGCTGCTGCTCGGCAGGTGGGTGGTCGCCCGGAGCAGGGAACTTGCCCTGGCCGCCCGCTCGTTCGGTGACGGCGGCTCCTTCGCCGCTCCCGGCGGCGTGTCCACTGCCGAACTGGACGCGCTCAGCAGGGAGCTGGCCGCGACCAGTGACCGGCTCGCGGCATCTCGCGAACGCGAACGCGCCCTCGAGACGTCCCGGCGTGAACTCGTCGCCTGGATCTCCCACGATCTGCGCACCCCGCTCGCCGGTCTGCGCGCCATGTCGGAGGCGCTGGAGGACGGAGTCGTCCAGGACCCCGAGCGCTACTTCCGCCAGATCCGTACCGAGGTCGACCGGTTGAACTCGATGGTCGGCGACCTGTTCGAGCTCTCCCGGATCCACGCGGGCGCGCTCGCGCTGACTCCGACCCGCATGTCGATGTACGACCTGGTCGGCGAGGCGCTCGCCGGCGCGGATCCGCTGGCCCGTGAGCACGGGGTGCGGCTGGTCGGCGACGGCGTCGAGCCGGTCCCGGTGGAGGTGGACGGCAAGGAGATGACCCGGGTCCTCGCCAATCTGCTGGTGAACGCGATCCGGCGGACCCCGGCCGACGGCACGGTCGCCGTCGCCGCCGAGCGGCGCGAGGAGTGGGTGGTCCTGTCCGTGACCGACGGCTGCGGCGGTATCCCCGAGGAGGACCTGCCGCGCGTCTTCGACACGGGCTGGCGGGGCTCCCAGGCCCGTACACCGCCGGCCGGCGCGGGACTGGGCCTCGCGATCGTCCGCGGCATCGTCGAGGCGCACGCCGGGCACGCCGAGGTGCGCAATGTGAGCGGCGGCTGCCGCTTCGAGGTGTCCCTCCCGGCGGCTGCCGCGCCGCTCTGAGTGGTGCCGGCCGGGCCCCAGAGAGGTAGTTGAATCGGCTGCGGTCGCCAGGAGTGAGCCGGTGGGCGGTGGGGCAGGGACACGTCGACGGCGGGGACGACTGATCGGACTGGGGGCGGGCCGTATGGCGCAGCAGACGCAGTGGGAATTCCTCGACGACCGCGGCCGGCTGGCCGCGGCGCCGCGCACACCCTCCCGGTTGGTCGCCTACATCCAGGCGGGTGCCGCGCTGTTCGACCACGGGGTCAGGCCCGAGGGGGTGTTCGGATCCGCTCATGACGGCGCGCACCCCGATCCCGCCAAGGCCGGGGCGCTGCCGCTCGACGGCGTCGTCTACCTCGGGTCGGGCCCGGGTGTGGAGGCGGACGCGGTGCTTGCGACCGGCGCGGAGCTGCTGGTGGCCGTGACGTACGGCTCCGACCAGATCTACGGCATGGACCCGGACACGGCGAAGTATGTGGAAGAACGCCTCCCGATCGTGGTGCTCGACGTCGGGCAGGGGCGTTCGCTCGACGAGATGCGCGACCGGTTCGGCGCGCTCGCGCGCTCGCTCGGCGCCGGGGCGCCGGCCGGGGCAGGACTCGACGCGGCCCGGGAGCGTCTGGGCGCGGCGGCGGCCGGGGCGGCAGGCGGACGGGTCCTGGCACTGTCGCCGGCGGGTACGGACAGCGTCCACCTCGCCCGGCCGGACGCGTGGGCGGACCTGAGGGCGCTGTCCGGGTGCGGGGTCACGGTGGCCGCGCCAAAACCGGGCGCCGGGGCATCGTGGTCCACGGCCGACTGGGCTGCCGCGCGTCGGCTGGAACCGGACGTCGTACTGGCGGATGCCCGGTCCAACGCGTTCCCGGTCGAGCGTCTCGGCGGGGTGGGTGACTGGGAGGCGATCGAGGCCGGGGCGCGGCTCCTGCCGTGGAACCCGGAGATCCCGCCCAGCGCCGCCGCCCACGCCCGCTTCTTCGACGCGGTCGCGGAGGCACTGGAGGCGGCCTCACGGTCCCAGTAGCTCCCGGCACGGTTCCACGTCCACCCGGGCGGCGCACCCGGTGACGGAACGTCCCGACCGGGCCCCGCCGTGACGTTCGGCGCCACGGCCCCGAGTGCCGGTGCCTACCGGCTCTTCGTCGACTTCAAGCACGAGGGGAAGGTGCGCACCGCCGCGTTCACCGTCACCACGTCCGGTACGGCGGCCGACAAGGAGAGTGCGGCGGACGGGCACACCGACGGAGACGCGCATCCCTGAGTCGGCGACATCCTCGAGTCGGCGACATCCTTGAGTGCCTGTCCAACGTCTCGGCGCCGGACGCCCCGGCGGCAGGAGTTGCCGAACTCCTCCGGCGCCGTTCGCAGGTGCCCTTGAGTGGTTGACATGCGCTGTGCGCCAGGCGCCGTACGATTCCAGCCATTTGTCCTACGGTAGGATTCTTTGCCGAGTCATTGTCTCGCTCCCGCAGTGCGGCAATGCGATCAGCGGCACGAGGGGGCCGCCGGCGCCCGGGGCGCCGGCCGGAAAGGAGGGGGCACGTGACGGCGTACAGCAGCCAGGCCCCGGTTCCCTCCATGTCTCCTTCGTCCACGGCCCGTTCGCCCGTCGCGCCCCCGCGGCGCGCTCCCGTCGTGTCCGCGCGGATCGACACACGTGCGCGCAACGGTGTTCCCGACCCGGTTCGCACCGGCTGACGACCGAACCGATCAGCCGGCCGACCGACGGACCCTGCCGACCGACCGATCCACGGCCGGCCGGTGCCGGTGTGCGACACGTGATGCAGAATCCCCTCCGGCGGCCGCCGACTCACCCGTCGACGGCCCAGCCGGAGCAGGACACCCGCGCCCGCACCTGTCACCGACCGCCCCTATGGAGCCCCCATGGAACCCACGGCCCACGTCAGCAAGACCGCGCTGCCCGGAGTCGGCACACGCTACGACCTCAAGACCGACGCCGGTGCGCACCTGTCCGTCGTCGTGCACCAGGACGGGCGCCGCATCCTCGCCTTCCACGACCCCGAGGACGACGACAACTGCAAGGACGCCGCCGCGCTCGCCCCGCACGAAGCGACCGCGCTGTCCGAACTGCTCGTCCCCGACCCCGTCGCCCACCTGCACCAGCACATCGAGATCGACCTCGTCACCGAGCACATCCCCGTCACCAAACGGTCCCCCTACGCCGGCCGGCTGCTCGCCGACACCCGGGCGCGCACCCGCACAGGCGCGTCCATCGTCGCCGTACTGCGTCGCACCGCGGCCTTCCCCTCGCCCACCCCGGACTTCCGCTTCGCCATCGGCGACACGCTCGTCGTCGTCGGCACGCGCGAAGGCGTCGACGCCGTCGCCGAACTGATCACCGGAGGATAGACACCCGTGCACGACACCACCGCGCTGCTCATCGAACTCGGGGCGATCATCCTCGCCCTGGGCCTGCTCGGCCGGCTCGCCGGACGCATCGGGTTCTCGCCCATCCCGCTGTACCTGCTCGCCGGGCTCGCCTTCGGGCACGGCGGCCTCCTGCCGATGAACGCCAGCGAGGAGTTCATCGCGACCGGCGCCGAGATCGGCGTGATCCTCCTGCTGCTCCTGCTCGGACTCGAGTACAGCGCCTCCGAACTCGTCACCAACCTCAAGACGCAGTACCCCTCCGGGCTCGTCGACTTCGTCCTCAACGCGCTCCCCGGTGCGGCGGCCGCGCTGATCCTCGGCTGGGGGGCGGTGGCCGCGGTCGCACTCGCCGGCGTCACCTGGATCTCGTCCTCCGGTGTCATCGCCAAGGTTCTCGGCGACCTCGGGCGGCTCGGCAACCGCGAAACACCCGTCATCCTCGGCGTCCTGGTCATCGAGGACCTCGCCATGGCGGTCTACCTGCCCCTGCTCACCGCCCTGCTCGCCGGCCTGAGCCTCGCGGGCGGCAGCCTGACGCTGCTCATCTCACTCGGCACCGTCGGCATCGTGCTGTACGTCGCGCTGCGCCACGGACGCCTGATCAGCCGGGCCGTCTCCTCCGACAACCCCGAGATGCTGCTGCTGGTCGTCCTCGGCCTGACGCTGTTCGTCGCCGGCATCGCGCAGGAACTGCAAGTCTCCGCGGCCGTCGGAGCGTTCCTGGTCGGCATCGCTCTCTCCGGCGAGGTGGCAGAGGGCGCGCACAACCTGCTCGCGCCGCTTCGGGACCTGTTCGCCGCGGTGTTCTTCGTCTTCTTCGGTCTGTCGACCAACCCGGCGGACATCCCGCCGGTCATCGTCCCGGCGCTGATCCTCGCCGTCGTCACCACGCTGACCAAGGTCGCCACCGGGTGGTACGCGGCCCGCCGCGCGGGCATCGGAGTCCGCGGGCGCCTCCGGGCGGGCGGCACGCTTGTCGCCCGGGGCGAGTTCTCCATCGTCATCGCGGGCCTCGCGGTCGGCGTCGAGCCGCGCATCGGGCCGCTGGCCACGGCGTACGTCCTGATCCTGGTCATCATCGGCCCGTTGACGGCACGCTGGACAGAGCCGATCGTGCGCCGCTTCCTGCGGACACCGCCTCCGTCGGGCAAGCCGTCACCGACGGCGCCCGAGTCGACGGCGCCCGAGTCGACGTCGACTGCGGCCACGGCGAGCTGACCGCGAAGCGGTCCGGGCCTGAAGTCGACGCAGCGTCACCCGGACGCCGCCACCCGGGAACCGGACCGCGCCCGAGTGCGCGAGCCGGACGCCGCCACCCGGGAACCGGACCGCGCCCGGCCGGGCCGAAGCCCGCTCGCGAGCCCCGTTTTGGAGCATCCGCGGATCGTCAATACGATCCGCGGATGATCATAAGAAAACGGCCCGCGGCCCGGGCCTGCGCCCTGCTCGCAGCCCTGGTCGCCGCGCTGTTCCCGGCAGGAGCGGCCGCCGCCGACGAACCGGTGGCCAAGGAATCCCCCAAGGTCGAGCTCGTGCTCGACGTCAGCGGCTCCATGCGGGCCCGCGACATCGACGGCAAGAGCCGTATGGCCGCCGCCAAGCAGGCGTTCAACGAGGTGCTGGACGCCGTCCCGGAAGAGGTGCAGCTCGGGATCCGGACCCTCGGCGCCGACTACGCCGGTGACGACCGCAAGCGCGGCTGCAAGGACACCCGGCAGCTCTACCCCGTGGGACCGCTCGACCGGACGGAGGCGAAGACCGCCGTCGCCACCCTCGCGCCCACCGGCTGGACGCCGATCGGTCCCGCGCTGCTGGGGGCGGCGGACGACCTGGAGGGCGGGGACGCCACCCGGCGGATCGTGCTCATCACCGACGGCGAGGACACCTGCGCGCCGCTCGACCCGTGCGAGGTCGCACGCGAGATCGCGGCGAAGGGCATCCACCTCGTCATCGACACCCTGGGGCTGGTGCCCGACGCCAAGACCCGCGCCCAGCTCAGGTGTATCGCGGAGGCCACCGGCGGCACGTACACGTCCGTGCAGCACACCGATGAACTCTCCGACCGCGTCAGCCAGTTGGTGGACCGCGCGGCCGACCCGGTCGTCACCCCGGTGGCGACCGAGGGCGCCGCGCGGTGCGCCGACGCACCCCTGCTCGCCCCCGGTCTCTACACGGACCGCGAGAAGTTCGGCGAGCACCGTTGGTACCGGGTGGACGTACTGCCCGGCCAGGAGCTCCGCGCCTCCGTGAGCATCGGCGCCGACCGGGCGGTGAACAGGGACTACGGTGTGCTGCTGCGTGCCGTCACCGTGCACGGCCGCGAGATCGTCCGTGGCTCGGAGGCCGGAGACGGCCGGACCGACCTCGTCTCGACCGGCCTGCGCCATCCGAAGCCGGAGCCCGACGACGCCGACGACACCGACGTGAAGCCGGCGGCGGAAACGGTGTGCCTGCAGGTGAGCAACTCCTTCTCCGCGCCCCCGGCCGTCAAGACCGAGCCCGGCCTGCCCGTCGAGCTCACCGTCGACGTGGTCGACGCTCCCGCCGAGGCCTCGGACGTGGCCTCGTTCGGCCTCGGCCGCGGTTGGTGGCTGCTGGGTGTCCTCGTCCTCACCGGTTTCGTGGCCGGGCTCCTGTGGGGCTGGGTCTCGCGCTGGCGCATCGCCGTCTGGAGGACCAGCTGATGGGTATCGCACGCATACTGACGGCCGGTGCGCTGGCCGCCGCCACGCTGCTCGCCCCCGCGGGCGCGGCCCTGGCGGACGACGCATCCCCGGGTCCGGGCGCGAGCACAACCGGTTCGGAGGCCGGGCCCACCGAAGCAGGCACCACGTTCCGTACGGCCACCCCGATCGAGCAGGACCAGAAGGCCACAGCGAACGCGTCCAGCGGTGACTACCTGTACTGGGTCTTCCCCGCCGACGCCGAGCAGCGGCCCACCGTCAGGGCCCGGGTCACGCTGCCCGACGCGGCCGAGCGGCACGGCCCTTCGACGTGGCGGATCGACGTGTACGACGGACTGCGCCGCCGCCAGGCCTGTATGTACGGCATGCAGGCCCGCACGGCGGCCCAGGACGCTCCGGACGTGGAACTGTCCTGCGTTCTGCGGACGGTGCGTTCGCTCGCGGAGCCGTGGTCCGACGACCCGCTGCCCGGCAGCTACTACGTACGCCTGACCGTGACCGGCCTGCCCGAGGAGGATCTCGGACTGCCGGTCGGTGCCGAGGTCGAGGCGGTCGCGAAGGACGCGGGCGGCGGGTACGCGGTCGACGGCGCGCTCGCCGAGCCGCTGGTGCCGGGTGTGTCCGCCGACGGCCAGCGGAACGAGGAGGAGCCCCGGCTGGACTGGTCCTCCGGCCGGTGGTCCGACCGCTGGATCTGGACAGCGGCGGGCGGGCTGCTCGCGGCGCTCGCCGGTGTCGCGGGATACGGCCTGAGCCGGGCCTCCGCCCGCCCCTCACGGGTGCCGCCGGGGGCCTGAGCCCCGGCACGAAGAGCGGCCGCATGCCATGCGGCCGCTCTTCGTGCCCCGCGCGTCAGAACGTGAACACCGTGCCGCTGGCGGTGTTCTTGACGCACGCGTTGCCGAAGGTGTGCACGAAGCTGACGCGCTTGCCGTCCCACACGCCGTCGGCGGTCACGGTCACCGGGTCCCACTGCTTGGTACAGGCGACGCCGGAGTCACGCGTGGTGATGGCGTCGAAGCGGCCCTCGTTGGCGCGGAGTTCGGCGCAGGCCGCCTTCGGGGCAGGGTGGGTGCCGGTGGCCGTCGGAGTGCAGTTGAGCGTCACCGCACGCAGCACCGCCCCGTCCACGGCGTTGTCCCCGGCCGTGACGGTGAGCACGAGGGCCGAGGGCGCGTACAGGCTCTGCGCGCCGGGCTGTGCCGCGCCCGCGCTGCCCACCGCGGGCGCCGCGACGAGAGCCAGCGTGGTGGTGGTCGCGAGCGCGAGTCCTCTGGCGATGTACCGCATTTCGAACACTCCTAGGGGTTGTTGTTTCGGAAATCGGACGGGAGTCTGACTGAACCCGGTGAAGAACGCACAGCCGTACGTCTGCTTTCAGTCACGCCATGTGATGCCTTGCGGGCAGGCGGTGACCGGGTTCTTGCTGCTGACCAGCGGTTCAGTAGCCCGCCGAATCGGCCGAAGAGAGACGTTCGGGGTTGTTGAGGTATTGATTTTTAGGTGTGGGGATACTTGAACCATTGATTGAAAGGGTGGGGTGACGTTCATGCCTGCGTCATGCAGCGTTGGACGGTTGGCCCAGGCCGGGGTTCACTGGGCTGGAGGGGCCAGGAGGTGCCGATGGAACCGGTGGAGGCACTGGAACGTGTCGCCTTTCTCCTGGAACGCTCGCTCGCGGAGACCTACCGCGTACGGGCCTTCCGGACCGCCGCCGCGGCGCTCGACGGCCTCGGGGCGCAGGAGATCGCCGACCGCGCCGCGGCCGGAACACTCGTCAAGATCAAAGGCATCGGCCCCAAGACCGCCAAGGTCGTCGAGGAGGTCCTCGCCGGGGGAACACCCGCATACCTGCAACGGCTCGAGGAAGAGGCCCGCGCACCGCTCGCCGACGGCGGCGCCGACCTCCGCGCCGCGCTGCGCGGCGACTGCCACATGCACTCCGACTGGTCGGACGGCGGCAGCCCCATCGACGAGATGGGCCGCGCCGCCGCCGGGATCGGGCACGACTACGCGGTCCTCACCGACCACTCGCCCACCCTCACCGTCGCCAAAGGTCTCAGCGCGGAACGGCTGCTCGCCCAGCTCGAGATCGTGGAACGCCTCAACCTCGAGTGGCAGCCCTTCCGGCTGCTCAGCGGCATCGAGTGCGACATCCTCCCCGACGGCAGCCTCGACCAGGAACCGGAACTGCTCGAGCGGCTCGACGTCGTCGTCGCGTCCGTCCACTCCAAGCTGCGCATGGACTCCGCCACCATGACCCGGCGGATGCTCCGGGCCGTCGAGAATCCGCTCACCGACATCCTCGGCCACTGCACGGGACGGCTTGTCACCGGTGGCCGGGGCACCCGGCCGGAGTCGGAGTTCGACGCCGACCGGGTGTTCGCCGCCTGCGCGGAGCACGGCACCGCCGTGGAGATCAACAGCCGCCCGGAACGGCGGGACCCGCCCCGCAGGCTGCTGCGGCGAGCCGTCGACGCGGGTGTCCTGTTCGCCGTCGACACCGACGCGCACGCGCCGGGTCAGCTCGACTGGCAGAGCATCGGCTGCGCACGCGCCGAGGAGTGCGGGGTCCCGAAGGAGCGGGTCGTGAACGCCTGGTCCGCGGACGAGCTCATCGAATGGACCCGCAGCCGGCGGCAACCCCGGCCCTGACCGGTGCACCGGGCATGCCGAGGGCCCCACGGGGCAACCGATGAGCGGGGTGCACCGCCCCGGACGCCGAAACAGAGGGGGATGCCCGGATGGCTTCCAAACTGACCACCATCGTCCGTGAACTGCGGCGGCACGGGCCCGCCCGTCGCCGGCCGGCCGTGGACTCCCGCCTCGGCAGAGGTCCGCACGGCGTCTCCGCCATGGCTGTCGTCCGTGGGCTCGTGCACACGCTCCGCACCCGGGCGGGCTCGAGCCGCCGGTGACTTTGGCCGCCGGCGGGGCCGCGGCCAGGCCCCGTAGGGCGAGCCGTCGATATGCAGCTTGCCGCAATGCCGATTTTTCCTGCCGTATTCCCGGTTTGCGTCGCGGAACGGCGGGCAACGGCGAGTCAGGACGACCGTGAAGGGTGATTTCCATGAGCGGAAGCGAAAAGGCGCGTGCCAAGGCAGAAAAGGCGCGGGGAAAGGTCAAGGAAGGCGCAGGGCGCGCCACGGGCGATGAGAGTCTGACCGCCGAAGGGCGAACAGAACAGGCCCAGGGTGATATGCGCGATGCCAAGGAAAAGGCCAAGGGTGGGGTGCGCAAGGTGAGGGATGCCTTCAAGCGGTGACACGCCACGCGAAAAGTGCCGCCGACCACTTCCGAGTGGTCGGCGGCACTTTTCGCGTGGCGTGTGCGTGGCGTTTTCGTGTACCCGGGAAGTTCTCCGAGAAACAAGCAGAATTGAGTGCATGCCGGTTCAGGCGCGGGGCATACGGATTTTCGGAGGTGATGAGAAATGGTTCCCCTGCTTCTCGTCCTATTGCTTGCACTGATTCTTTTCGGCGCCGGGTTCGCCCTCAAGGCTCTCTGGTGGATCGCCGTCATCGTGCTTGTTGTGTGGCTGCTGGGATTCGTGGTCCGACCCACGGCTTCAGGCGGCCGTCGGGGCCGCTGGTACCGCTGGTAGGTATCCGGCCTGATCCGCAGGGGACTCCCGGCCCCCTGCCCCCGCCGAGCAACCGCTGACCGGCACCATCCGGCATGAGAGGAGCACGAACACTCATGGACCCGAATCTCTGGGCCTGCACCCCCGCTTCCGGCCGCGCGACCGGCACCAGTCTGGTCGGCTTCAAGGTCGAGGCGAGCGACGGCAGCATCGGCAAGGTGGACAGGCATTCCGACGAGGTGGGCTCAGCGCACATCGTCGTCGACACCGGCCCGTGGATCTTCGGCAAGCACGTCATGCTGCCCGCCGGCGTCGTTTCGAGCGTCGACATGGCGGCGGAGACGGTCCATGTCTCCCGCACCAAGGACGAGATCAAGAACGCGCCCGAATTCGAGAAGGACGCACACGCCGACGACCCGGCATACCGGGACAAGCTCGGCGGCTACTACGGTGGCTTCATGGGCTGAGACACGACCCCGGGGCGGGGGCGGACGGGGAGATCTTCCCGTCCGCCCCCCCGCCCCGCGCGTGATCCCCCTCGGGAGCGGCCCCGCCTCCCGTTTGCCGGGTGCCGCCTTTCGGTATCAGGGAGTTCGCGTGGTCCCGCGAGACAAGGTGACGCCGGTGCATGACGACGAGAAGGACAAGGTCAGCGACACTCGCAGCGACGACAAGGAAGCGATGGACGGGCTGTTGCACGGACTGACCGTGGACGAGAGCCGGCCCGAGCGTCCCGTCCTCCTCGACGCCGCCGGCCGACCGATCAAGACGTGGCAGCAGAACCATCCGTACGACCGCAAGGTGCCTCGGCGCGCCTACGAGCGGCGCAAGCGGGTGCTGCAGATCGAGATGCTCAAGATGCAGCGGTGGGTGAAGGACACGGGGCAGCGGCTCATCGTCATCTGCGAGGGCCGCGACGCCGCCGGCAAGGGAGGGACGATCCAGCGGTTCACGGAGCGGCTGAACCCGCGCGGCGCGCGCGTGGTCGCTCTGGAGAAGCCGACGGAGCGCGAGGCGGGCCAGTGGTACTTCCAGCGTTATGTGGCGCATCTGCCGTCGGCCGGTGAGATCGTCTTCTTCGACCGCTCCTGGTACAACAGGGCCGGCGTGGAACGGGTCATGGGCTTCTGTACCCAGACCGAGTACGAGCGGTTCCTGCGCCAGTGCCCCGAGTTCGAGCGCATGCTCGTGGACGACGGGATCCTGCTCGTGAAGTTCTGGTTCTCCGTCTCCCAGGCCGAACAGCGCACCCGCTTCGCGATCCGGCAGGTGGATCCGGTGCGGCAGTGGAAGCTGTCGCCCACCGACGTGGCGTCCTTGGACCTGTGGGACAAGTACACCGCGGCGAAGGTCGACATGTTCCGGGCCACCGACACGCAGGAGGCGCCCTGGACCGTGGTCAAGAGCAACGACAAGCGCCGTGGCCGTCTCGAGGCCATGCGCAGCCTGTTGTGGCGGCTGGACTACGCCAGCAAGGACGTCGAGGCGATCGGCGTGCCCGATCCGCTGATCGTCGGCTCGGCGGACACCCTTCTCGAGCCGGGCGAGGAAAGCAGCGACCTGTCGCCCACACCGCTGTCGGGCCGGGCGATGGGCCGGGGGCAGCACCCTGAGGCCGCCGCCCGTGGCCGTACGGAGCCGGGCGCCGGCTGACGGTCCGCGCGCAGAGCGCGCCGCCGGGCCACCCTTCGAAGGGTTCCCCTTGTTCAAGCTTCGCTCGACACTGCCGAGCCCTTCGAGGACGAGCACGGCGTGGTCCACCGTGGCATCCCGAACATCCGGCCTGTTCCCGGACGGGAAGTCGAAGAAATCCGCGGCGCGCTCCTACCCGCCGGCCGGCCATCCGAACGTCACGAGAGGCTCATCTGCGGATCAAAGGCCAATTTCTGATGATTCTTCAGGCAAAGTCCTCTGCCTGATGTCCAGTCAGTGATTCCTGTGTGGGGGCCGCGCCGCGCGGGACCCAAGGGCCACGCGTGGCCGGTTCCAGCCGTGAGGTCTATTCGTTGGTGTCACCAACCCGATAGAGCTGTGCAGCGGACCCGCCCCCATAGTGTGGAGGTACGCCCCGTGGCTGTAAGCCCTGTCAGCACCGCATCGGGCAAGACTCGATTCGACGACATCTACAACCAGCCGGACCCTCGCGCCTACGTCCGCCGGCTCGCCCCGCTGGAGTACGAGATACCGCACCATGCGCAGGATGTCTTCCGGCGCACCCGCGCCGACCGGTCCGCGGCCGACGGCACCGACGGCCCCGTCACCGTCCTCGACCTCTGCTGTTCGTACGGCTTCAACGCCGCTCTCCTCAACCACCACGTCACACTGGCCGAGCTGTACGCGCACTACACGAGCGCCGAGGCCGACGCCCTCACGCCGGCCGAACTCATCGAACACGACAAGAAGTTCTACGCCTCACGGCGCCGCGCGGACGCGGCCCCGGTCATCGGGCTCGACACCGCCGACAACGCCGTCCAGTACGCCCTGGCCGTCGGCCTGCTCGACGAGGCCCATGCCGAGAACCTGGAACACCACCCGCCCAGCCCTCAGTTGCGGCGCGCCGTCGCGGACACCGGCCTGATCACGGTCACCGGGGGCGTCGGCTACATCACCCACCGCACCTTCCAGGCGCTGCTGGGGAGTCAACGGACGCCGATCTGGGTCAGCGCGTTCGTCCTGCGCACCGTCCCCTACCAGCCAGTGATCGCAACTTTGGCAGCCCACGGCCTGACCACCGAGACCGACTCCGCACAAACCTACCCCCAGCGGCTGTTCACCAGCGCGGGAGAACAGCGTCGCGCCGTCGAGCAGGTGCTCCGTGCCGGCGACGACCCCACCGGACTGGAGGCGGAAGGCCGCTATCACACCCGGTTGTACCAGTCCCGGCCCCCCTCCGTATGACTGACGCCCAGGAGTAGGAGCAGCTGATCGTGGGCTCCACTCCTGCAAGAGCTGGGCGCGCCGACCGGCCGGCAGACGGGCGGAGTCGGGCGATTCGGTCTCTTCGGAGGCCGTATCGCCCGTGTCGCCCGTACCCTTCGTGGTGACTACGGCGTCACATAGCGGGCGCCGAACCACTGGAGGCAACACCTCGTGCTGATTGCTCAGCGTCCGTCCCTGACCGAAGAGGTCGTCGACGAGTACCGCTCACGGTTCTTCATCGAGCCCCTGGAGCCGGGTTTCGGCTACACCCTCGGCAACTCCCTGCGCCGTACGCTCCTCTCCTCGATCCCGGGTGCGGCGGTCACGTCCATCCGCATCGACGGTGTCCTGCACGAGTTCACCACCGTGCCGGGCGTCAAGGACGACGTCACCGACCTCATCCTGAACATCAAGCAGCTGGTCGTCTCCTCGGAGCACGACGAGCCGGTCGTGATGTACCTGCGCAAGCAGGGCCCCGGCCTGGTCACCGCTGCTGACATCGCCCCGCCGGCCGGTGTCGAGGTGCACAACCCCGACCTGGTGCTGGCCACGCTCAACGGCAAGGGCAAGCTGGAGATGGAGCTGACCGTCGAGCGCGGTCGCGGCTACGTCTCCGCCGTGCAGAACAAGCAGGTGGGCCAGGAGATCGGCCGTATCCCGGTCGACTCCATCTACTCCCCGGTCCTCAAGGTCACCTACAAGGTCGAGGCGACCCGAGTCGAGCAGCGCACCGACTTCGACAAGCTGATCGTCGACGTCGAGACCAAGCAGGCCATGCGCCCGCGTGACGCCATGGCGTCGGCCGGCAAGACCCTGGTCGAGCTGTTCGGTCTGGCCCGTGAGCTCAACATCGACGCCGAGGGCATCGACATGGGCCCGTCCCCCACGGACGCCGCCCTTGCCGCCGACCTGGTACTGCCGATCGAGGAGCTCGAGCTCACCGTTCGTTCGTACAACTGCCTCAAGCGCGAGGGCATCCACTCCGTGGGTGAGCTCGTGGCGCGTTCCGAGGCCGACCTGCTCGACATCCGCAACTTCGGTGCGAAGTCGATCGACGAGGTCAAGGCGAAGCTGGCCGGCATGGGCCTGGCCCTGAAGGACAGCCCGCCCGGATTCGACCCGACCGCCGCCGCCGACGCCTTCGGCGCCGACGACGACGCGGACGCCGGTTTCGTCGAGACCGAGCAGTACTGAACGCTGCGCCGGGTGGCGGGAGCTGGGAAGGCAGAGGAGCCGGCGACGAGGAGACGGCACACCGACGGTTGCCCCTCGGCCAAGGATGTGCCTCCCTCCTCGACCGGAGTGGGGGCGGCTCCCGCGGCAGCGGCGCGGATGTGGCCTGCGTGGAGCAGCGCGGCCCTCGTCCGATGACGTCCACGTCGAGCGCTTGGCGGCATGACCCGCACGCTGCACGGGCTCCAGACGATGCCGCGCCCGCCTCGCGCCCGTCGCCGCACTGGTTGCCGTAATTCGATGGCGTCGCGGCCCGGGTACCTCTAGGGTCCGTTCTGTTGGAGCGGCAACCCGGGTTGTCGCGGGTGACTTGATCTGGTTGGGGAGGTGTGACCGATGGCTGTCGTTGAGATGGGCGCTGCCCGCATCCGGAAGTTCATCAAGTCCACCTCCGTGGCCTCCGGCTGACCTCACTCTTCTCCCGCGCCAGTGGGCGCGGTGCCGGGGCCACCCTTGTGAAGGGTCACCCCTTGTCTTTCTCTTCTCTCCTGGCTTCGTCCTCGTCTTCCTCGCACCCACTCGTGCCGTACGGCTGGGATGCGGACTGGGAGACTGAGTTCGCCCCGTACGCCGGGCAGGGCCTGCTGCCCGGCCGTGTCGTGCGGGTCGACCGTGGTCTCTGCGATGTCATGACCGCCGACGGCATCGTGCGGGCCGACACCGAGTTCGTCGTTCCTCGTGACCCGATGAAGGTCGTGTGCACGGGGGACTGGGTCGCCGTCGATCCTGAAGGTGGCGATCCGCGGTACGTGCGGACCCTGCTGCCTCGCCGTACCGCCTTCGTGCGCTCGACCTCATCGAAGCGTTCCGAAGGCCAGGTGCTGGCCACCAACGTCGATCACATCGTCATCTGTGTCTCCCTCGCGGTCGAACTCGACCTCGGGAGGATCGAACGGTTCCTCGCACTCGCGATGTCCAGCTCCAGTGGTGATGCGCTGCTGCATGAGTCGGCACTCTCCCGGGAGAGCGGTGCGCAACCGCTCGTCGTCCTCACCAAGGCCGACCTCGTGCCCGACGTCACCGGCCTGTCCCACCTCGTGCAGGACGTCGCGGCCGCCGCTCCCGGTGTCCAGGTCCTGCCCGTCAGTTCCACTTCGGGGGAGGGCATCGAGGTGTTGAAGGCGATCGTCGCCGACGGAACCAGCGTCCTGCTCGGCACCTCCGGCGCGGGCAAGTCCACCCTCGCCAACGCCCTGCTCGGCGAGGACGTCATGGACGTCCAGGCCACCCGTGATATCGACGGCAAGGGCCGGCACACCACCACCACCCGCAACCTGCTCGTCCTTCCCGCAGGGGGAGTCCTCATCGACACTCCCGGTCTGCGGGGAGTGGGGCTGTGGGACGCGGCGAGCGGTGTGAACCAGGTGTTCTCGGAGATCGACGGCCTTGCGGAACACTGCCGGTTCCACGACTGCGCGCACGAGGCAGAGCCGGGTTGCGCGGTGCTCGCCGCGATCGAGGACGGCGCGCTGCCGGAACGCCGCCTGGAGAGTTACCGCAAGCTGCTGCGGGAGAACCAGCGGATCGTCGCGAAGACGGACGCGAGGCTGCGGGCGGAGATCCGGCGCGACTGGAAGATGAAGGGCGCGGAGGGCCGTGCGGCGATGGCTGCCAAGCGCGGCCGTCTCCGCTGAAGCGGCGTCCTGCTGAGGCGCCGTCACCGGGGGTGCTCGCTCCCATGGGTGGGCTGCCCATGGGGGCGACGACCCCGCAAACCGCCGTGATGGGCACCTGCCTCACTGCGCCCGTGCTCACGGCCCTGTTCGGGATCGGCTTCGGATCCGCCGCAGGACGAGGATCCCGCCGAGTCCCGGCACGGCGGCATGCCACCGGGCGCCCGAGGAGGCGACGGAGGGGGCCGCCGCGGTGGCCGCGATGACGACGAGGTAGGCGGTGCCGTGCAGTGGGCCGGCAAGCGTCGAGACCGCCGGTGCGTGGGTGGTGAACAGGTTGCCGAGCAGCACCACGAAGGAGGCGGCCTCGACGGCGGCGGCGAACCGCAAGGTGCGCACGGCACTCACGCGCCCGTCGTGGAGCCGGGGCGGACGATCATCAGGACGACGACGACGGCCCACAGGACGTTGAACATGCCGGTGAGCATGGTCAGCCGGGCTGCGATCGGGCGCGCGGTGTCCTCGGCCGGCGATTCCTGAGCCGATGTGAGCAGCCGCTGCTGGGCGGGCAGGATGGCCAGCGCCAGCATGGCCGCGGCGATCACGGTCAGCAGCAGCGACGCGATCAGCCAGGCGTCGGTGAGGACGCCGAGCCGGGCACCGGTGGCGACGCCGAAGACCGGCACAGCGACGCCGGCGATGGCGTAGCCGCGGCAGATCCGGTGCAGGAGTGCGGCGATCCCGGCGGCCCGCCCGCCCGGATCATCGCCGCCGGATGCCTGCAGCGCATAGCGCGGGAACATCGAGGCGGCCACGGTGATCGATCCGACCGCCAGGATCGCCGCGATGACATGGATGGACAGCAGCAGCTTGGTCACTGCGGGTGCCTCCCCCTTCGTAGTTGCGTTGGCTGCCAATACATACACTGTCTACAGTGCTTTTGTGTAGGCTGCCTACTCATGAGGGCGGATGCGGTGCGAGGGCACCTGGACGGACTGCTGCTGGCCGTGCTCGAACAGGGCCCGCTGCACGGTTACGCGATCATCGCCGCGGTCCAGCGACGCAGCGGAGGCGTGCTCGAGCTGCGCACGGGCACGATCTACCCGGCGCTGAACCGGCTGGAGCGGCTCGGGCTGCTGAGCAGCAGCTGGCAGTCCGAGGGTGAACGGCGCAGGCGGTGCTACGAGCTCACCGACGCGGGCCGGCACACCCTGGCCGGGGAACGGACGGCGTGGGCCGAGTTCACCACGGCGATCGGCTCGGTCCTGAACCCCGCCGGGCCGCCGCCCGGACTCGCCACATGAAGGCGGCAGGTCGGCAGGCCGACCCATTCGAGGCCCCTTTCGAGGACCCCGTCGAGGACCAAGTCAGGGATCTGACCGCTGCCCTGTACGGCCCGGGGCGGGCCAAGACCAGGATGATCCAGGAGATTCGCGACGGCCTCGCGGACACGGTGGAGGCGTACACCCGCGAAGGGGTGCCCTACCGCAGAGCCGCCCAGCAGGCGGTACGGGAGTTCGGCACCGTCGACGAGCTCGTGCCGAGCTGCCAGCGGGAACTGACGATCGCCCAGGCCCGGCACACCGCCCGGGCCGTCGCCCTCACCGCACCCTTCCTGATCGCCTGCTGGTATCTGTCCTGGAGCGTGAACCACGGTCAGACCTGGCTGCTGCCTCGCGCCGCGCAGCTCCTGGCCGTGCATCTGGCCGGAGTCGCTACCGTCGCCGCGGTGCTCGCCGCCGCGACGCTGGCCGTCACCGGCACCCTCGCCCGCCGACTGCCCACACCGCGGCGACTGCCGCTCGCGGTCGCCTGGACAGGCACCACCGCGAGCGTGGCCATGGCACTCGCGACGCTCGCGCTCGCCACCGCCGCCGTCCTGGTCACGAACTGGCCACTGCTCGCGTTCGCCGGCGCGCTCGCGGCCGCGTCGCACGCGGGGGTGGCCGCCTCGGCCCGGGCGTGCCGCCGATGCGCACGGCTGCCGGTCCTGCCGTGACCTGATGTCCCCCAGCCGGGCGCCCGGACGGGCTGCGCGCCCTCCGGGCCCCAGCTGTGGATCTTTGCTGGGTGATCCGGATCAGCTCCTCGCTGAAGTGCGGGCCGAGGTCATGAGGACCCGTCAACAGCTGTGCCTCGCCCCGCACTTTCCACGGCCGGTGGCCCGCGCTCACACACCCCGAGATCTCTGTCGTCTGGGCCGACTCCGCCTTCGGCGGCAAGGGACGGTGCGGCGCCCACCCGACGCGAAAGGCTTCGTCGTCCTGCCGCGCAGGTGGGTGGTGGATCGATCGTGGTCGTGGATCAGGCGGGCCCCGCCGTCACTGCCGCGACCACGAACGGCTCCCCGAGATGAGCGAATCCGATCACTTGGGCCGCGATCGCCCTGATGCCCCCCCGCCTCACGCGCCGCAGGGCCCAGCCCGCCACCCGCCGTGACACCACCCCGTACTACCCGCAGCGGCAGGCGGCCTGACTGCCCCGGGCCCCTGCCCTGCATCAGTGGGGCAACCGTGGACGGTAACGGACGCTAGACGGCCGTCAGTTCGAAGATGAACTCGTTGCGACCGGCCCGCTTGTACCTCATATTGGCGGGGAAATTCGTCTCGTCGGCGACATCGACCGACTTGGTGGTGCCGTTCCAGACGAAGTAGACGGACCCCATGGCGACGTACTCTCCGCTTTGCTCGTCGCGGACGTAGATGGCTGTGGTCACGGGAGGGCCGTCCTCCGGCATGACGCCGACCAAGCCGTACTCGGGGTCTCCGGAATGGACCAGGATCTCGCCCACCTCAAACGAGGCCACCTTCAGGCTGTACTGCCGGTTCTGCCCTCCACTGAGGTCTTCCAGCCGGACCGCGATGGGCAGCGTGGTGTCCCGGATGACCTTGAACCTCGACAGACCTCCGATACCGGTGATGTCCGCCTGGTCGAGATCCCACTCCCGGTACTTGCCGGTCTGGTTGGCGTGCTGCCAGGCGAGCACCTTGGCCTGCCGGCCCACCTTCAATGACTTGAACTTGTCGTTGAGCTCGCCCGGATGGAGATTCTCGTCGGCTCCAAGGTTGTAGATGTGCGCCTCGCCCGCAAAGGAGAGCTGGGCGTAGAAGGTGACCTGGTCGTCGTTCATGTGCACTCCGAATCGACTACTGAAAGTTGATCAAGTATCACTTGGAGGAGTCATCGGCTGGTCGGCGACACACCACAGATGCGCGGGGAGCTCCTGGGTGTCCCGTCGCAATCGAGCCGGCCCGGAGCCGCGGCCCTGACCTGCGACGACCAGATCGATTGAGACGCCGACCGCGGCGAATCCCACATGATCTGGTCCGCGAAGGCGCTTCGGGCACCGGAACGGATGTCCACCGCATTTGACCTGCTCGTCTCAACCGATCTGGCCCTCCAAACGTGAATCGGGCCAGATCAGTTGAGACGCGGACCAGATCGACAGAGATGGGACACTGGGGCTTTCGGCCGACGGAGCACCAGTGCGGCTGTCCTGTGCCGGCGAATCTTGAGCCTGTGCCACCAAAGGTTGACCAACGCCTTGGCCATGCAGTTCACCCGCTTCGGAATCGGTTCCCGACAGCGTCCGGCGATTCGAACCTTCGCTCCGTCTGAGGGGTGATCTTGCCCTGCCGCAGATACAGGCCGGACACCCAGCGTGACAGGGTGGACCGATCGGCTGTGCCCGATAACCCAGAGGAGAACTGATGGCTGTCGACGTGCAGAAGTGGTTCAACGAAGACTTCGGCGCCGGTCTTGTGCGCCACGCGGACGAAGCGCGCAAGGTCGACTTCAAGTTCCAGATCAACATCACTGGCGACGGCGGCGGAGAATGGGGGGTCGACCCGGAGGCCAGGAAGGTCGAGCAAGGACACCCGGGTGCTGCCCACCTCACGATCACGATGGATTCCTCGACCTTCGCCAAGGTCTATGACAACCCGCGCCAAGCCCTTGTGCAGGGCTTTTCGCCGGTCACATCAAGATGACCGGCGCTACGTCGGCGGGGGAAACGTTCGCTGACCTGCTCCAGCTCGCCAAACAATAGGCGCAACAGAGGGTTGACGGACATCCGGGACGGCAACGGACACCGGCCGCCCCCGCGCCTCAGTCGCCGCTGGGGCCGGGGTCGCCCCCAGCAGGGCTCCACTCGGGCCCCCACGCTACGCCGCCGTCACCGCCACGATCCACGCGCCCACGACGAGCAGGCACCCGAAGAGCTCCACGAGCATGCTCGTGCCCGCCGCGCGCATCACCGCGCGGGTTGCGGCCTTCGCCTGGCCGTGGCCGCCCAGGCGCTTGCGTTCGGTGCCGTAGATCCCGCCGATGAAGCCGGGGACCGCACCCACGACGGGGACGAGGAAGAACCCGACGAGGGCGCCGGCGCCGGCGTACGCCGCCATCCTGCGGTTCACGCCCACATCGCGCAGACGGCGGGCGGGCAGCAGCCAGACGATCACCTGGTTGATGAGCAGGACCGCCGTGGAGCCCACGAGCAGCACCCAGGCCGCCCCCGTCTGCTCGTGCAGCGACCACCAGAGCATCGCCGCCCATACCAGCCATGGCCCCGGGACACCCGGGACGACGACCCCGAGGAGGCCCAGCAGCATCACCCCGCCGACCATCAGCAGCTGCCACACACCCACATGCTCAGAGTGCAGGATCAGTGCCGTTCGTGCAGGTCGCGAGCCACCCAGCCCTTCGCGTACGCATGCCAGCCGAGCTGCAGCCGGGTCGTCACCCCCGTCAGCTCCATCAGTCCCTTGACCCGGCGCTGCACGGTCCGCAGGCCCAGGTCCAGCTGCTTGGCGACGCTCGCATCGGTCATCCCCGAGAGCAGCAGCGACAGGATCTCCAAGTCCGTGACGTCGGGGCCGGCCGGGTCCTCGGCGATGGTGTCGCCGCCCGCCCCGACCCGCAGCGGCAGGGCGTCCCGCCAGACGGCCTCGAAGAGGCCCATCAGGGATTCCAGCAGCCCGCTGGCGTGGACGACGAGTGCCGCGGGCTCGGCGCCGCGGCCGGTGAGGGGGACCATCGCCAGGGCACGGTCGGCGATGACGAGCTTCGTCGGCACCCGGTCGACCACGCGGACGTGCTCGTCGCGGCTGAACGCCGCCGACAGTTCCGCTAACCCGCCCGGCATGGTCAGCACCTCGCGCTCCACGACGACCCGGTAGGCCACGCCGCGCGCCGCCGCGTTCTCCTCGGCCTCGTTGTCCGTACCGGTGATGGCGACGGGCTTGCCGGTGACCAGTGCGCAGACCTCCTCCGTCGCCCCGAGCTGCAGTTGGCCGAAGCGGTGCACGACGGCGCTCGCCCCCGTCACCACCTCGACCAGGTCGTGGACCGCCGGCTCCTCCGACTCGGCGCGGTACTCCTCGGCGAGCAGCGCCGCCGCGAGTTCCGCCTGTTCCAGCTCGTGGCGCTGCTGCGTCAGGAGCGCACCGAGCGCGACACCGGGCGGCGCGGCGACCCAGCGGCCGGTGCGTGCGGAGGACTGGGCGGCCAGCCCGTGCTGCTCGAGGCGCCGCAGGGCGCGTTCCGTCTCCGGCTCGGGCAACGTGAGCCGGCGCGCGAGATCGGTGATCTCCGCAGCCCCGAACGCGACCAGCGCGCGGTAGGCCGACTCCTGTCTCTCGTCGAGCCCTATCGCTCCCAGCACCGAACCCTCCCCGGACGTGCGCTTATCGGCCGCTGTGGCGGAAACCCGCCAGGCGTGAACCCGCCGCGGGACATCATCCCTGCACCGGCAGCATCTCTGTCAACGTCGTGGCACCGCAGCACCAACCGCCTCCGGAGACGGGGCCTTTGTGCCCTTTCGTGGCCGGAATCAGATGGGAGAGCGATGCGCCCGATATCGCGTACGGCACTGGGAGCGGCAACAGCCGCCATTCCTGGCCGTCACCGCAATCGCGCCGTCGGCGGCCGCCGGGCCGCAGGACGACGCGGCCGGGAAGAGACCTCTGGTCGGCAGCGAGGCCGCAGCCCGACAGGGGGCGCGGCCGGCAGGAGCGTCACCCTGAAATCCGAACCGACGGACGCCAACGGCAACTCCGTCACCCAGCTCGTGGTCGACGCATACGGGGTGCGCTGACGCGCGGGACGCGCCGATCACGACAAGTCCGCCGGGCGTCTTTCCCGTGGGGGGTTGGGCCGCCCGGCGGACCTTTGGCACGTGTCTTTTCGGAATGCCCGTTTTCTGGCCCTCCCTGCGGTCGACAATAGGGGCATGAGTGAGCAGGGGGAGACGCCCAACAGGCCTACCACCGAGGACGAGTGGTGGAACCGGCTGTACGACGACTCCGCTCCGGACACGGGCCGCCCGGCCACGTCGTCCGCCGACACGCTCGACGACCGCTTCGACTCGGCATCCGACACGGTGACCGCCCGCCCCCACAACTGGTGGGACTCGCCGCCGTCTCCGCCCGCGGGCGGAGACGGCGCGCGGCGGTCTGCGTCCGCCCCACCAGCGCGGCCGACGGCCGAACCGGCGGGCCGGGTGCAGGTACCCCCGCCTCCGTCGGCCGGCCCGGTCCGCCCTGGGGGCGTGGCCGGTGGTGATGGCCCCGCGGCCTCGTCGTCGGGGGACGAGGTTTCGCACGGCGTGGGCGGGCGGCCGGCGTCGCCGCCTCCGCCCGTCATCCCCGCCGGGCCCCGGCCTCCGTCGGCCGACGCCGGCCCTGTGGGCGCGGCCGAGGGTGACGGCCGCACGGCCTCGCCGTCAGCGGCCGATGTTTCGCGCGGCCGGGGCGAGCCAGCCGCACCACCGCCCCCGTGGGCCGGACCGGCTGAGCCACCGCCCCCGTCGGCCGGCCCCGCGCGCCCCGCGGGCGGGGCACCCGGTGCCGACGTGGAGTCGCCCCCGAAGGGCGAGGGGCGAGATCCGCGCTCGGAGGCTTCCTCCGGCCGGGACGGTTCCGCGGCTTCACCGGGCGGGTCCCTGCCCGCGGGCAACGACCGCCCCGGTGGCGGCGTCCCGCCCGTTCCCGCGGCGGACACGGCGCCACCGGGTGATGCGTCCGATTCGGGGGCGCAGTCGGTGCCGCCCGGCGCGAGCCCCCCGGGGCCCGGCAGGGCGCAGCAGGGCGACGGTGGCCGTGGGCCCGGTGGGCGGGTGGTCGTGCCTGCGCAGACGCCGAGGGCCGGGGTGGTCGGGGGCGGGCGGCCGACGTATGACGCCGAGCCGACCGCGCTGCCCGCCGCCGAGGCGCACGCACTCGACGAGCTCGTCGCCGACACCGTGCTGGACGGCGCCCGGTACGGCACGTACACGCTGCGGGCCGCCTCCGTGCGGGGCGATTCGGCCCGCTTCCGGGGAGAGCCGCGCCGCGATGCGCTGCTCACGGCGCGGTTCGGCGCCGGCCCCGCCGCGCTCGTGCTCGTCGCCGTGGCCAGCGGGGTCCGCGGTGCCGACACCGCGCATCTCGCCGCCGGCGACGCCTGCCGTTGGATCGGCGGGGCCGTCGGCCGCAGCCACGCCCGACTCTCGGAGGACATAAGGGCGGGCCGCCGCGGCGATCTCAAGTCGGGGCTGCACCGGCTCACGGACCGTAGTTTCGGGAGGCTTCGAGGCCGCGCCGCCGAGCTCGGGCTCGAGCCGGAGCAGTACACGGCCGGCCTGCGCTGCCTTCTGCTGTCCGCCGACCCGACGTGCCGCACACGCGTCTTCTTCGGCGTCGGCGGTGGTGGGCTGCTCCGGCTGCGCGACGGGGCCTGGCAGGACCTCGAGCCGGTCGTCCCGGACAGCGCCGACGTCACCGGCGCGCCCGTCGTCGGGTTCGGTTCGGCCGTGCCCGAGGCGGGCCCGGACGGAGACCGGCTCACCATGGATCTGGGCATCCCCACACCGCCCGCGCCGTATGTCGAGGCGCCGTCGCCCCCGCCCGCCGAGCCGTTCCGCTTCCGTGCCTCTGTCGCCCGCCCCGGCGACACGCTTCTGCTGTGCAGCAGCGGTCTCGCGGAGCCGGTGCGCGGGGAACCGGCGCTCGCGAAGGAACTGGCCGAGCGCTGGAGCAGGCCGGACGCCCCGGGAATGGCCGAGTTCCTCGCCGACATCCAGCTCCGGGTGAAGGGGTACGCCGACGACCGTACGGCGGTGGCCGTCTGGGAGGCGTAACCGCGCAGGCGTGAGCGGCCAGGCCATGGGTTGATGGACTGATGGATCTCGAGGCGAGGTCCTTACAGGTCCGGAGATCCGTCGAGAAGGGCACGCATCCCATGGCCAAGCAGAACGTGGCGGGGCAGTTCGTCGACATCCTCGTCCGTGCCGGTGTGCAGCGGCTCTACGGCGTCGTCGGCGACAGTCTCAACCCCCGTGGTCGACGCCGTACGCCGCAACTCCGCCATCGACTGGATCCAGGTCAGGCACGAGGAGGTCGCGGCGTTCGCCGCCGGTGCCGAGGCCCAGATCAGCGGGAAGCTGGCCGCCTGTGCCGGTTCCTGCGGCCCGGGCAATCTGCACCTCATCAACGGCCTGTACGACGCCCACCGCTCCATGGCGCCTGTCCTCGCGCTCGCCTCGCACATCCCCTCCAGCGAGATCGGCCTCGGATATTTTCAGGAGACCCACCCGGACCAGCTGTTTCGCGAGTGCAGCCATTACAGCGAGCTGATCTCCAGCCCCCAGCAGATGCCCCGCCTGCTCCAGACGGCGATCCAGCACGCGATCGGACGCGGCGGTGTGAGCGTGGTGTCGCTGCCGGGCGACCTCGCGGACCGCCCCGCGCCCGAGAAGACGATCGAGCACGCTCTGGTCACCACCCGCCCCACCGTCCGGCCCGGCGACGCGGAGATCGACAAACTCGTCCGCATGATCGACGAGGCCGACCGGGTCACGCTCTTCTGCGGCAGCGGCACGGCAGGCGCGCACGCCGAGGTCATGCAGTTCGCGGAGCGCATCAAGTCCCCCGTCGGGCATGCGCTCCGCGGCAAGGAGTGGATCCAGTACGACAATCCGTACGACGTCGGTATGAGTGGCCTGCTCGGCTACGGCGCCGCGTACGAGGCGACCCACGAGTGCGATCTGCTGCTCCTTCTCGGCACGGACTTCCCTTACAACGCCTTCCTTCCCGACGACGTCAAGATCGCCCAGGTCGACGTCCGGCCCGAGCACCTGGGCCGCCGCTCCAAGCTGGACCTCGCCGTGTGGGGCGATGTGCGCGAGACGCTGCGCTGCCTGATCCCGCGGGTGCGGGCCAAGACGGACCGCCGCTTCCTCGACAAGATGCTGAAGAAGCACGCGGACGCCCTCGAAGGGGTCGTCAAGGCGTACACCCGCAAGGTCGACAAACACGTCCCGATCCACCCCGAGTACGTCGCCGCCGTCCTCGACGAACTGGCCGACGACGATGCTGTGTTCACCGTCGACACCGGCATGTGCAACGTCTGGGCGGCCCGCTACATCTCGCCCAATGGCCGGCGCCGCATCATCGGCTCGTTCAGCCACGGCTCGATGGCGAACGCCCTGCCGCAGGCGATCGGCGCGCAGTTCATCGACCGCGGCCGCCAGGTCGTCTCGATGTCCGGCGACGGCGGATTCACCATGCTGATGGGCGACTTCCTGACCCTGGTCCAGTACGACCTGCCGGTGAAGATCGTGCTGTTCAACAACTCCTCGCTGTCCATGGTGGAGCTGGAGATGCTCGTCGCGGGACTGCCGTCGTTCGGCACGGACTACCGCAACCCGGACTTCGCGGCCGTCGCCCGCGCCGCGGGAGCCTACGGAGTACGGGTGGAGAAGCCGAAGCAGCTCGCAGGAGCGCTCAAGGACGCCTTCAGGCACAAGGGACCCGCGCTCGTCGACATCGTCACCGACCCTAACGCCCTGTCCATCCCGCCGAAGATCAGTGCCGAGATGGTGACCGGCTTCGCGCTTTCGGCCAGCAAGATTGTGCTGGACGGCGGCGTCGGCAGGATGGTCCAGATGGCCCGCTCGAATCTGCGGAACGTGCCACGGCCCTGACATCCGCGTTCCTTCCGGCACCTGACGAAATCCGCATGAGTGGTGCTCCGCGCATGGGGCATGCATCCGGTGACCGTTACGAAGCCGTAGCTCGTTTTGATGTGGGTGGGGGATGATGACAGGACGTCACGGGGGCGCGGGAGTCCGAGGCCGGCTGCATCGCAGACTCGGCAGCGGTGATCTCACGGCCGTGCCCGAAGTGCGGCACGCTTTACGCGACCTGCTCGGCAAGTGGCCGGACCCCCAAGAGGGCGGCACCGTGGACGCGGCCGACGTGGCCGAGCTCCTCGCGAGCGAGCTGGTGACCAACGCCCTCATACACACCGATCAGGGAGCGGTCGTCACCGCCATCGTCGAGGACTCGCGGCTCCATGTGGAGGTCCAGGACTTCATGGCGGGACTGCCCGTGTCGGACGTACCACGGGCCGATCTCGGTACGAGCGGCCGGGGACTGGTGCTCGTGGAGAGCCTTGCGGACGCATGGGGGGTGCGCAGCGCGCAGGGGGTGGGCAAAGTCGTCTGGTTCGAGTTGCACGCGGGGGCGGCCTGAGCCGACGGGCCCGGCCGCCCCCGCAGTGTGCAGTCCCCTTCTCGTCACGCCGGTCGCCCTGATCACGGCAGC
Organism: Streptomyces sp. NPDC027962; assembly: GCF_055566095.1. Classification (NCBI taxonomy): domain Bacteria; kingdom Bacillati; phylum Actinomycetota; class Actinomycetes; order Kitasatosporales; family Streptomycetaceae; genus Streptomyces; species Streptomyces sp. NPDC027962. The sequence goes on along the minus strand of NZ_JBVHTA010000005.1, from coordinate 125,201 downwards.
CGTCCGGGTGAGGGCCCTCATCAGCCGAACTGCTGCTCGAGATCCTTGAGTTTCTGCTCCAGGGAGTCGAGACGCGGCAGGGTCTGTGTGTCGTCCTCCGCCGTCAGGTCGACCGTGATCGGTTCGGCGCCGGCCGACCGCACGGCCTGCAGGGAGGGCCGGGGCCGCACGGGCAGTTGTCCCGGCTCGGCTATGGCAGGCTCCACGACGGTTGGGGAGCCCCCCTGCTGGGAGGTGCCTGCCGCCGGGCCGAGGGCCGGGAGCTGAGTGCCCCGGCCCGCCCGTCCCAGGCCCCACGCACGGTGCTGCCGGTTGAGTGCCCTGATCCGGGCGCGTTCCAGCTTCTCGCGGTCCCGTCGGCGCATCCGGTTCTGCTGCTTCTGCCGTCGGTCCTCACGCACCTCGTCGACCGCCTCGTCCAGGCTCCGTACGCCCTCGAGGAGCATCAGCGACCAGGCGGCGAAGGTCTCCCTGGGGGCCCTCAGCCACCGCACGATCCGGATCTGCGGCAGCGGACGCGGCACCAGGCCCTGTTCGCGCAGCGCCGCGCGGCGGGTCTGCTTCAGCGCCCGGTCGAAAAGTACCGCGGCGGACAGGGACATGCCCGCGAAGAAGTGGGGAGCGCCGTCGTGGCCGAACCCCCGCGGGGCGTGTACCCAGTTGAACCAGGCGGCCGCCCCGGCGAAGGTCCACACCAGGAGCCTGGAGCCGAGGGCGGCGTCGCCGTGGCTGGCTTCCCGCACGGCGAGGACGGAGCAGAACATGGCCGCGCCGTCGAGCCCGAACGGGACCAGGTACTCCCAGCCGCCCGACAGGCTGAGATTCTGCCTGCCGAAGCCCACCAGGCCGTGGAACGAGAGCGCGGCTGCCACGGCGGCGCAGCAGAAGAGGAGTACGTAGGAAGCGGTCCCGTAGACCGCCTCCTTGCGTCTGCGCCGGTCCTCGCTGCGTTCCCACGAGTCGTCGGCCGCGGCCTTGTCATCGGCGCGCTTGCCGCGCGCGAGCACCGCCACCGCCGCCAGGACTCCCAGGATCATCACGGTGCCCGGAAGCAGCCAGTCCAGCGATATGTCGGTCAGTCTCATGTGCGGTGTCCCTTGCATCGCGGTAGGGCGTTTCGGCCGCCATCCTGGCCGAAGGTGGGGGACACCCAGGGGTTTTCGGCGCAAGTGAACGCCAACGGGCCCGTCAGGCATGCGAATAGGTGTGATCTGCTCGAACTACCGCTGGAAACGACCGGGTTGTGTTCGAATCAACGTCACTCGAAAGGGTGGCGTGGAATCAGGCGGTCTGTTGAAGGCGCGCCACTCGGTCGGCGTCGCAGGTGCGCGGGCAGGTGACACACGTGTCCTCGGGCCGCAGCGTGTAGAACAGGCAGCAGCTCGCCCGGTCCCGGGTCGGCAGCCGCTCGCCGTTCGGGGCGGTCAGCTCGCGGAATCCGGCGTTGCCCACATACGGCTTCGCCGTGCCCGGCAGCAGCTGCTCCAGCTCCGCGACCGCGCGCGGCTCCTCGCCGAGCAGATGTGCGATGTACCACAGGCCCTCGACGATCTCGTCGGTCGCCATTCCCCACAGGGCCCGCTTTCCACGCCGCATCCTGGGACCGAAGCCGTCCAGGACCGGCCCGAGGTGCTCGGCGACCGCGGCGCGCACCTCCGCGCGCAGCGCCTCCTCGTCCGCTACGACGCGGGCGCCGGGCAGCTCGGCGGCCGGGTCGCCGGGCAGGCAGGCGAAATCCCGGACCCGTACGGTCATGTGCCCCAGTGCACGCTGGAAGGCGACCTCCTCGACGCGGACACGCGGCACCCTGCGGTCCAGGAACCAGGGGACGGTGATCAGCAGGCAGGCGGGCCAGGCGTAGCGGTGCAGTCCGAAGCTGGCGACGACGTCGGGGCGGGCCTGCTGTCCGTAGTCCCGCAGCACCTGCGCGTTGTCCCAGGCGAGGAAGGAGTCGAGTGCCGCCCCGCCCGCCGCGAGGTCGGCCGCCCCGACCCAGCCTGCGCCGGACGGCGCGGGAGCGTCGTCCGCCAGTTCCTTCACGCGCAGGCCGGGGAAGACCTCGGCGAGGCGCAGGTAGGCGCCGGCCACCGGTGAGGTGAGGCGGGGCAGCAGTGCAGGAACGGTCATGCCGGGGACCACCGAATCGCGATCGTTAGCAGGTTAGCCTTACCTTACCCGATCGCTGCGATGTTTGAACTGCGGCCCAGGCCGCCTATCGTGCACTCAAGGGGTCCGCACCTGCGAGCCGGGCCCGCGCTGATTGCCGGAGGAGGACCCGAGTGGAGCAGGCCAGAGCGCGTGACCTCGCCCTCCCGCAGTCGTACGAGTCCGTCCGCATACCCGCCCAGGGGCGACCGGGTCGCCTCCCCGCGGAACAGGCCGGCGGCGAGCACACCCGCCAGGCCCGCGGCGAGCACACCCACAGCGAGCCCGCGGCCCCGCGTCCGGTCCAGCGGCACTCCGTCCGCGGCCAGATCCTCGACGCCCTGCGCACCGCCCTCGTCGACGGCGACCTGGTATCCGGCGAGGTCTACTCGGCGCCCGCTCTTGGGGAGCGCTACGGCGTCTCCGCCACTCCCGTGCGCGAGGCGATGCAGCAGCTGGTGACGGAGGGGGCCGTCGAGGTCGTGCCCAACCGCGGCTTCCGCGTCGCCCGGCGCAGCGCCCGCGAACTCGCCGAACTGGCGGAGGTCCGCGCCCTGATCGAGGTACCGGTCATGCTCCGGCTCGCCCGCACCGTGCCCGCCGCGCACTGGTGCGCCCTGCGGCCGCTGGCCGAGGCGACGGTCGCGGCGGCCGCGACCGGCGACCGCGCGAGCTACGCGGACTCGGACCGCGCCTTCCACCGTGCGGTCCTCGCCCTCGCGGGCAACGAGCAGCTGCTGATCGTCGCGGACGACCTCCACCGCCGCTCCCAGTGGCCCCTCACCACCGCCCCCGCCCCCCGCCGGGCCGACCTGATCGCGGACGCCGCGGAGCACATGGCCCTGCTGGAGGCCCTGGTCGCCCAGGACCTGACGGTGGTTCAGTCGCTGGTGCGCGAGCACTTCACGGGCTCGGACGCCTGAGCCACCGACGAGTCTGACGGGGGCGCGGACGTGCGCGGCACGGTATGGGCGGTGGCGAACCAGCTGGGCGTCGTGGCGGGCACGCCGGCCGAGCTGCTGTCGGCCCTGCTGTCGGGCGCGCCGCGCACCGTACGGCTGCGGCCGGTGCAGCAGGACCGGGACGAGATCGCCGAACTGGCCCGTGTGCTGCGGGAGTTCGGGCACCTGCGCGTGGTCGTGGAGCCCGCCGCCGCGGCCGCGCCGGAGCGCGGACGGCCGGTCGACCTGACCGACCCGGAGGCGGTCTGTTCGGCCGACCCCGTACGGGTCACCTCGGCGTACGACACCGCGGACGAGGACCACGGGGGCCTGCGCACCGCCTGGCTGCGGGCGGGCCAGTCGCTGATCCGTGAGCAGCCCCCCGCCGGGCGTGCCCTGGTCCTGCTGGCCGCCCTGCCCACCGAAGCGGCAGCGCACGTGCGCCGGGCGCTGGCCCGGCTGTCGGAAGGGGCGCCCTGGAGCATGGAATGGTCCCGGCCCGGTCCGGTGGCCGCCCTGACCGTCTCGGCGGGCCGCCTTGTGGCGGCGGACCCCACCGGCAGCCTGCGCACCCGCGCCGACGACGCCCGGCACCGGTCGACGGCCTCACGCGTCAAGGCGGTCGCGGCACTCGACGACACCTTGCTGCTCCTGGACGAACGCGGCCGTCTCCACCGGCACGGCGGTACCCGGACGCCGCTGACGAAGGCCGTGGCGGCCACTCTCGCGAGCCACCCCGGCACGGCACTCGCCGCGGCGGCGGACACCGTGCTGGTCGGCGATCGCATGGGCTCGGTCCACGCCTTCACTCTCGCGGGCGTTCACCAGGCGGCTCTGCACTCCGGCCGCGTCACCGCCCTTGCCGCGACCGCGTCGCCCGTCCTCTCCGTCCACAGCGGGGGCGCGGACGGCACGGTCCAGACCTGGATGCCGGGAACACCCAGGCGCCGCCCGCCCGTGACGGAGCGGCCGTACCCGGTCGTCGCCCTGCACTGCGCGCGGACACCGGCAGGACACGCCCTCGCGGTCGGCTGGGCGGACGGTCTGGCGGAGCTGCGCCGCCTCGGCACGCGGGAGGTGCTCGCCTTCCGGCCGGGGCCCGCGGTCCGCGCGGTCGCCGTCACCCCGGACGGCGCGCTCGCCGTCGGCACCGACGACATGCTGACCGTTCTGCGGCCACGATGAGCCGCGGACGGTCGGAGGGCCTGCCCGGCCCCCAACTGGGCTGTCGCAGCCCTGCACTAGGGTGTTCGTTCGTTCACATGTCCGAGAGGTGGGGGACCGACATGACCGCGGGATCACCGGAGTCGTCCATACCCGACGAGGAGTGGGAGAGATTCCAGCTCGACAGCGAGGGCCCGGCCAGGCTGGCGGCTCCCAAGGAGCCGTCCGCGCGGGCGCGGATGGTCACCGAGCGGCTGCGGCGTGCCGATGAGGAGGCCGCCAGGCAGCAGGGGCGCGCCCGTCGGTGGGCGCGCAGGGGCAAACCCGTGCAGGCCGAGCCCGACGGGTGGCGCGCATGGCCGGACCGCCGGGCGCCCAAGCCGCGCAGCAGGGCCCGCGGGTTTCTCTGGGTGGGGGTGGTCATCGTGTTGGTGCTGCTCGCGATGAACCCCGAGCGGTTCTTCTCCTGGCCGGCCTGATCAGTCCGCGGGCGGCGGCTCCAGGCCCGACAGCAGCGAGGCGATGTCCAGACCGGTCAGCAGATACTGCTCGAACGCCGCATTGTGCAGAGCCCACGAGGAGCGCCGCAACCTGACCCGGTCGATGGCGCTTTCGGCATCGTGACCCAGCTCGATCAGCGTCTGAGCAGCCACCAGGCCCGCGCGGTTGTACCCCGAATAGCAGCGCACCAGCACCCTGCGCCGTGCCCGTACGGCATCGGCGGCCGTCACCGCCACACGGCGGACACGGTCGATCTGCTGCGCGGTCAGCCAGTCGTCGGGGATGGGCACGACATGGTGCTCGACACCCTCCGCGGGGCCGTGGCCCTCGCGGGTGTAGAGGCTGATCACCACGTCGAACTCGTCGGCCACCACCACGTCGCGGTGCCGGTGTCCGGCGTCCGACCAGACATGACCGCCCACCCACAGGCCCGTTGTGATCTCGTCCCACCGCGTCCGCGGCTCCGGGACGTCGCCCTCCCTGCGCCGGGTTCTCACTGGCCGGTGGGCTCGGGGAGGGCCGCGGACGGCTGCGGTGGCACGACGGGCGAGAGCTGCGCACCGAGCCACACCGGCACGCCACCGAGCAGCCGGAACAGCCGGCGGGCCTCCGAACGCAGCCTGCCCGCCTCCGGTTCCGGCTCGCAGTCGGCGAGACCGGCCAGCGCCGCCGCGGTGCCCACCAGATAGCCGAGCTCCTCACGGATGCGCAGACACTCGGAGAAGCCCAGTCGGGCCTGCGTCAACTCCCCTTCTCGCAGGTCGAGTCCGGCCAGTTGCTGCCAGGTGAACGACAGCAGCAGCGGATCGCCCTGGGCCGTCGCGCCCGCGTGCGCCCGTTGGTAGGCGGCGCGTGCCGCCTGCGGCGAGTCCGCGATGTGCTCGGCGACCAGGCCGCGCCGGAAGTCCAGCAGGGGACGTCCCGGTGAGGAGGGGGAGAGCAGCGCCGTGGCCCGGCCGAGCGCGGACCTGGCCTCGTCGGCCCGGTCCCGGACTCCGAGCCGCGTGGCGGCGTACGCCAGCCGGCCGCGCTCGCTCGCGGCTCCGCCGCGCTCCTCGTCGTCGCCGGCGACAGCTTCCGCCGTACGCAGGGCGTCCTCGGCCTCCGCCCAGCCGTCGCAGGTGAACAGACAGCGCTCCACGAGTAGTCCGGCCCGTTCCAGCGCGGCCGCGGGGTCCGCAGCATGGGGCGCGAGCAGGGCCGCCGCATCGGTCCAACAGCCGCGCGAACGCAGCCGCCATACCGCGGTCTGGAGTGGATCGTCACCTGCTGTGGTTCCGGAACCAGACATGGCGGTATGCGCCACTTGCCCTCCCCGAGCACGCCATTGAGCTGTTGAGTCAGACGGAATCTCAGCACGGATCGGCACGCTGGGCCAAGAGGTCGAGTGAATCAGTTCACAATCTTTCGGCGGCCGATCGGGTCGCCGTCTGCGCCGTCCTCGGTGCCGAGCAGGGCGAGTTGACCCCCGTAGTTGAGCGGTGTCGACACGTTCACCGCCGTCATCAGGGGGGATGCGCCGGAGACCGCCCCGGCGTCAACCATGTGGATCTCTCCTTGACCCCCACGGGTGACGCCGCGGAGCGCCAACCCCCGGGCGACGCGTCCACCGCGCCAACGCGGGAGCCGGCGCGTCCGAGGGGCGCGGCGCTGCGCGCCCGCCCTCGGGGTGGCACCCGTGGCCGTTTGACAGGTCGCGCTCCGGTGGGAGCCTGGAGGCGCGGGGCGGGGGCGTCGCCCGCAGGGCGAGGGGAGGCAGGCCGGACGGGCCGCGGTGTCACTCACGGGGCGGTGGTCGAGGCGAGGAGCCGTGGATGATGACCAGCGAAACGGCGGGCCGGGTCTGCCGGCATCTCGATCAGGTCCGGGACGTCAGCCCCGACAGTCCCGACAGCTGTCCCGAGTGCGTCGCGCAGGGCGATACGTGGATGCACCTGCGCGAGTGCCAGACCTGTGGCCACATCGGGTGCTGCGACTCCTCGCAGAACAGGCACGCGACCGCGCATCATCACGCCACCGGCCACCCCGTCATCCGGTCCTACGAGCCGGGCGAGAGCTGGTGGTGGTGCTACGCAGACCAGGTCGCCTTCGAGATCGGGGACGCCCCGCCGGCGCGCGCAGGCTGACCCGGCACCGCCGTCAGCTCATCCGCAGCGCCAGGAAGAAGTCCAGCTTGTCCTCCAGGCGCGACAGGTCGCGGCCCGTCAGTTGTTCGATGCGGCCCACCCGGTACCGCAGCGTGTTCACGTGCAGATGCAGGCGCGTCGCGCAGCGCGTCCAGGAGCCGTCGCAGTCCAGGAAGGCCTCCAGCGTGGGGATCAGCTCCGCGCGGTGGCGGCGGTCGTAGTCCCGCAGCGGGTCCAGCAGACGGGCCGTGAACGCCCGGCGGACGTCGTCCGGCACGAACGGCAGCAGCAGCACGTGCGAGGCCAGCTCGTGGTGTCCCGCGGCGCAGACACTGCCCGGGCGGGCCGCGGCCACCCGCCGGGCGTGGCGGGCCTCCTCAAGGGCGCCGCGCAGCCCTTCGGCCGAGTGCACGGCGGCGCTGACGCCGAGCGTGAGGCGCCCGTCGCCGGCGAGGCCCGCCGTGAGCGGGGCGCGTACGGAGGCCAGCAGCGCGTCGGCGTGCAGCCCCGCCTCCGACGAGGGCGCCTCGTCCGCCTCGACGCCGCCGAGGCCCACCGCCGGCAGCGGCACCAGCGCGATCGCCTCCTCGCCGCTGTGGGCGACGGCGATCCGGTCCGCGGAGTCCGGTCCGGCCGCCGACGGGTCGACGAGGATCTCCTCGAGGAGAGACTGGGCCGCGGTCCCCGTCTCGACGGACGCGTCCGCCCCCCAGTCCACCCGGGCCACGACGACCTGCCAGTGCGGCGCGGTGCCGAGGCCGGGCAGCAGTACGGGTGCCGCGACCCGCAGCCGCGCCGCGATCTCCGCGGGGGCCGCGCCCGTCTGAACCAGCTCCAGCACCTCCTGCGCGAGTCGGCGCCGTACCGTGCGGGCCGCCTCGCGCCGGTCCCGTTCGACCGCGATGAGCTGGGTGACGCCCTGCAGCAGGTCGAGCCGGGCGGCCGGCCAGTCCCCGGCGTCGGCCTCCACGGCCAGCAGCCAGTCCGAAAGCACGCTCTCGCGCATGTCGCGGACGGTGGGCGCGGCGCCGCGCCCGTTGTTGCGGATCGGGAAGAGGGAGTACGTCACGCCACCCACGACGACCCGGTACGGTGCCCGCCGCCCGGTGCGCACCGCGGCCAGGTGCTCACCGGCGAGCACCTGGCCCACCTCGGCCACAAGCCCGTCGCCGACGCCCGCGATCTGCCGCCCGGTGGGGGACAGGACCCAGGCGCGCAGGTCGAGATCGGAGCCGAGCAGGTCCAGGACGGCGTCCGGTCCGCCGCCCGCGGGACCCGACGTCATCAGCCGCCTGTGTCTGTCGACGACGGCCGCGAGGTCCCCTGCTCGTTCGCCGGAGACCTGCCGTACGACGTACTCCGTGATGGTCGCGAATGCAACGGACTCGTTCACGGCGAACAAGGGGAGCCGATGGCGCAAACACGCCTGGACCAGATCGTCGGGGATGTCCCCGAGCTCGGCCTCGCCCGCCGCGAGCCCCGCGACCTGAGAGCCCGCCAGGATGCGGACGAACGGCTCGGAGTCCTCCGCGCCGTGCCGCCAGGCGAGACCGGTGAGGACCAGCTCGCCGCCGGACAGGTACCTGCTGGGGTCGCGCAGGTCCGTGGTCATCACGCCGCGCACCCCGCGGTCGAGCTCGTCCTCGCCGCCGAGCAGCCGCAGCCCCAGCGCATCGTTCTCCAGCAGTGCGCGCAGCCGCATCTCGTCGCCGCCGATCTGTCTCGTTGTTGCCGGTCGTGGCCAGAGATCTCTGGCCTGCATTTCCAGGGGGAAACGGCGAGGTTGCTGATCTCCGTCTTTCGTTCGAATCTACAAGACGAGGGAGGCGGCCAGCCAACTCCTTCATGGTTTCGGTGACTGCACCGGCCGGATCGCGCCTTGTGTACTGGACCACACCACGTGAACAGCACATGAACGAGGGCACTGAACAAGTCGAGGGCCGGCCGTCCCGGGCCCACTGCGACGAACGACCCCGATTGAGAAGAAGAGAGCCACTCATGGACTTCCTTCGCCCCGCCAGCTGGGAGGAGGCGCTCGCCGCCAAGGCCGAGCACCCCACCGCTGTCCCCATCGCGGGCGGCACCGACGTGATGGTCGAGATCAACTTCGACCACCGCCGGCCGGAGTACCTCCTGGACCTGAACCGCATCGGTGAGCTGACCGAGTGGGAGGTCGGCGGCGAGAGCGTCCGGCTTGGTGCCTCCGTCCCGTACACCGCGATCATGGAGGACCTGCGCGCCGAGCTGCCCGGGCTCGCGCTCGCCTCGCACACCGTCGCCTCCCCGCAGATCCGCAACCGCGGCGGCGTCGGCGGCAACCTCGGCACCGCGTCCCCGGCCGGCGACGCCCACCCGGCGTTGCTCGCCGCGGGCGCCGAGGTCGAGGCCGAGTCGGTGCGCGGCACGAGGATGATCCCCATCGACGAGTTCTACACCGGTGTGAAGCGCAACGCCCTCGCCCCCGACGAGCTCATCCGGGCCGTGCACATCAAGAAGGCGGACGGCCCGCAGCAGTACTCCAAAGTGGGTACCCGCAACGCCATGGTCATCGCCGTGTGCGCGTTCGGTCTGGCCCTCCACCCCGAGACCCGCACCGTGCGCACCGGCATCGGCTCCGCCGCCCCCACCCCGGTGCGGGCGAAGGCCGCGGAGGACTTCCTGAACGCCGCGCTCGAAGAAGGCGGATTCTGGGAGAGCGGGAACATCATCACCCCGTCGATCGCCAAGCAGTTCGCCGAGCTCGCCGCCGGCGCCTGCAACCCGATCGACGACGTGCGCGGCACGGCGAAGTACCGCCGCCACGCGGTCGGCATCATGGCCCGCCGCACGCTGGGCTGGACCTGGGAGCAGTACCGCGGCACCGCCCGCACCCTTGAAGGAGCTGCATAACCATGCGCGTCAATTTCACCGTCAACGGACGCCGGCAGGAAGCGGACGACGTCTGGGAGGGCGAGAGCCTGCTGTACGTCCTGCGGGAGCGCCTGGGCCTGCCCGGCTCCAAGAACGCATGTGAGCAGGGCGAATGCGGTTCCTGCACGGTCAGACTCGACGGCGTCCCCGTCTGTTCCTGCCTGGTTGCCGCGGGTCAGGTCGAGGGGCGGGAGGTGGTGACCGTCGAGGGTCTCGCGGACTTCGCCAAGCAGCGGGAACAGTCCTGTGCCAGTGGCGCCTGCGGCAGCGACAAGGGCACCTCGCTCCAGAACGCCCAGCAGGGGGCACCCCCGGAGGGAGTCTGGGGGAGGTCGGCCAAGGGCACCGACTCGCAGACCGGCGAGGGCACCGAGCTCTCCCCGATCCAGCAGGCGTTCATCGACGCCGGCGCCGTGCAGTGCGGCTTCTGCACCCCGGGCCTGCTGGTCGCCGCCGACGAGATGCTGGAGCGCAACCCGTCCCCGTCGGACGAGGACATCCGCGAGGCCCTGTCCGGCAACCTCTGCCGCTGCACCGGTTACGAGAAGATCCTCGACGCCGTCCGACTCGCGGCCGCCCGTCAGGAACCTCAAGGACATCAGGAAGCGACGGTCTGACCATGGCGACCACCGGTACACCCACGAACCTCACCCAGAAGACCAAGGGCGGCATCGGCGAGTCCACGCTCCGCCCCGACGGCACCCTCAAGGTCACCGGCGAGTTCGCGTACTCCTCGGACATGTGGCACGAGGACATGCTCTGGGGCCAGATCCTGCGCTCCACGGTCGCGCACGCGGAGATCGTCTCCATCGACACCTCCGAGGCCCTCGCCCAGGCCGGCGTCTACGCCGTACTCACCTACGAGGACCTGCCGACCGAGGTCAAGAACTACGGCCTGGAGATCCAGGACACCCCCGTCCTCGCCAACGGCGTCGTACGCCACCACGGCGAGCCGGTGGCCATCGTCGCCGCCGACCACCCGGAGACCGCGCGCCGCGCCGCCGCCAAGATCAAGGTCGAGTACAGGGAACTGCCCGTCGTCACCGACGAGGCGTCCGCGACCGCCGCCGACGCGCCGCTGCTGCACCCGGGCCGCGACGACCATCACGCCGGCCATGTGCCGCACCCGAACATCGTGCACCGCCAGCCCATCGTCCGCGGCAACGCCGACGAGGCCGCCAAGCGCGCCGACGTCATCGTCTCGGGCGAGTACACCTTCGGCATGCAGGACCAGGCATTCCTCGGCCCCGAGTCCGGTCTCGCCGTGCCCGCTGAGGACGGCGGCGTCGACCTGTACGTCGCCACCCAGTGGCTGCACTCGGACCTCCGCCAGATCGCGCCCGTCCTCGGCCTGCCCGAGGACAAGGTCCGCATGACGCTCTCCGGCGTCGGCGGCGCGTTCGGAGGCCGCGAGGACCTGTCCATGCAGATCCACGCCTGCCTGCTGGCACTGCGCACCGGCAAGCCCGTCAAGATCGTCTACAACCGGTTCGAGTCCTTCTTCGGTCACGTCCACCGCCACCCGGCGAAGCTCTGGTACGAGCACGGCGCCACCCGCGACGGCAAGATCACGCACATGAAGTGCCGGATCGTGCTGGACGGCGGCGCCTACGCCTCCGCCTCCCCGGCCGTCGTCGGCAACGCCTCCTCCCTGTCCGTCGGGCCGTACGTCATCGACGACGTCGACATCGAGGCGATCGCGCTCTACACCAACAACCCGCCCTGCGGTGCCATGCGCGGCTTCGGCGCCGTCCAGGCGTGCTTCGCCTACGAGGCGCAGATGGACAAGCTGGCGAAGGCCCTCGGCATGGACCCTGTCGAACTCCGGCAGCTCAACGCCATGGAGCAGGGGACGCTGCTGCCGACCGGCCAGCCGGTCGACTCGCCCGCCCCGGTCGCCGAGCTGCTGCGCCGCATCAAGTCCCGCCCGCTGCCCCCCGAGCGCCAGTGGGAGACCACCGAGGGCTCCGACGTGCGCGCCCTGCCCGGCGGCCTGTCCAACACCACCCACGGTGAAGGTGTCGTACGTGGCGTCGGCTACGCGGTCGGCATCAAGAACGTCGGATTCTCCGAGGGTTTCGACGACTACTCCACCGCCAGGGTGCGCATGGAGGTCATCAACGGAGAGCCCGTGGCCACCGTGCACACCGCGATGGCGGAGGTCGGCCAGGGCGGTGTCACCGTCCACGCGCAGATCGCCCGCACCGAACTCGGTGTCACCCAGGTGACCATCAACCCCGCCGACACCCAGGTCGGTTCCGCCGGCTCCACGTCCGCGTCCCGCCAGACGTACGTCACCGGCGGCGCGGTCAAGAACTCCTGCGAGCTGGTCCGCGAGAAGGTCCTCGAGACCGGCCGCCGCAAGTTCGGCACCTACCACCCGGCGTGGGCCACCGCCGAGCTGCTGCTCGAAGGCGGCAAGGTCGTCACCGACGGCGGCGAGGTCCTCGCCGACCTGGTCGACGTGCTCGAAGGCGAGGCCGTGGAGATCGAGGCCGAGTGGCGCCACCGCCCGACCGAGGCGTTCGACCTCCACACCGGACAGGGCAACGGACACGTCCAGTACTCGTTCGCCGCACACCGCGCGGTCGTCGAGGTGGACACCGAGCTCGGCCTGGTCAAGGTCATCGAGCTGGCCTGTGCCCAGGACGTCGGCAAGGCGCTCAACCCGCTGTCCGTCATCGGCCAGATCCAGGGAGGCACCACCCAGGGCCTGGGCGTGGCGGTCATGGAGGAGATCATCGTCGACCCGAAGACCGCGAAGGTCAGGAACCCGTCCTTCACGGACTACCTGATCCCCACCATCCTCGACACGCCGACCATCCCGGTCGACGTGCTCGAACTCGCCGACGACAACGCCCCCTACGGGCTGCGCGGCATCGGCGAGGCCCCCACCCTGTCGTCCACCCCGGCCGTGCTCGCGGCGATCCGGAACGCGACAGGACTGGAACTCGACCGGACACCGGTGCGCCCCGAGCACCTCACCGGTACCTGATCGGTCCCCCGAACTCTCCGGGCGGTGCGCGCCATGCCTCCACAGGAAACGTCACCTTCCTCACGTGTCCGCACCGCCCGGAGAAACGAAGTGCCGCACCGCTCGCGGCCGCTTCACCACCCCCACAGCGCACAACCTCAACAGCGGACAACCCCCACAGGCACCACCCCCGCGCAGCAGTACAGCAAGACCCCGCAGAGCGAGTTCGTCTCGGGCCGTCCCCCGGGTCGTGCAGCCGAAGCATTTCCCAAATCCCGCCATCTCCACTCTCCACCGGCGGGTGCCCCTGTGAACCTTGGGAGTAGGCACCATGACCCAGCAGTCCACTGAGCCGCGAACGACGGCGGAGGACGCCGGCGCAGGTTCGCGCCGGCCCGCCGGCCGTTCCTGGCTCGACCGGTACTTCCACATAACCCAGCGAGGCTCGACCCTCGGCCGGGAAGTGCGTGGCGGCATCACCACCTTCATGGCGATGGCGTACATCATCCTGCTCAACCCGGTGATCCTGTCGGTGCCCGACGCGGCCGGCAACAGGCTCGACGGTGATCAGCTGACCACCGCGACCGCGTTCGCCGCCGCCGCGACCACCATCGTGATGGGCCTCCTCGGCAATGTGCCGCTCGCCCTGGCCGCGGGACTCAGCGTCTCCGCCGTCATGGCCTTCCAGGTCGCGCCCGAGATGACCTGGGAAAACGCGATGGGCATGTGCGTCATCTACGGCGCCGTGATCATCCTGCTCGTCGTCACCGGTCTCCGTGAACTGATCATGAACGCGATCCCGCTGGCGCTCAAGCACGCCATCACCATGGGGATCGGCCTGTTCGTCTGTCTCATCGGTCTGGTCCAGGCCGGATTCGTGACCTCCATGCCCGGTGAGGGCGGCATCGCCGGCGCCAAGCCGATCCAGCTCGGCACCAGCGACATGCTGACCGGCTGGCCGGTGCTCTGCTTCGCCGTCACCGTGCTGCTGATCTTCATGCTCCAGGTCCGCAAGGTCCCCGGAGCGATCCTGATCGGCATCGTCGGCGGCACGGTGTTCGCCGCGGCCGTCCACCAGTTCGCAGGCCTGGACAAGGCGGCCTGGGGCGGCCTGAACGCGCCCGAGATCACCGGTTCCATCGTTGCCAGCCCCGATTTCGGGCTCTTCGGCGCCGTCTCCTTCGACGGGATCGGCAGCGTCGGCGGCATCACCGTCGGAGTGATCGTCTTCACCCTGGTGCTGGCGGGCTTCTTCGACGCCATGGGCACCATCATCGGCATCGGCCAGCAGGCCAACCTGGCCGACGACAAGGGCAAGATGCCCGGCCTCAACCGGGCGCTCGCCATCGACGGCGCGGGCGGTGTGATGGGCGGTGTGGCCGGCGCCTCCGGCCAGACCGTCTTCGTCGAGTCGACCGCCGGCGTCGGCGACGGCGCGCGTACCGGCCTCGCCTCCGTCGTCACCGGCCTCGCGTTCACGCTCTGCCTTTTCTTCACCCCGCTCGCCCAGGTCATCCCGACCCAGGTCGCGGCCGCCGCCCTCGTCGTCATCGGCGCGATGATGATGACCAACGCCAAGCACATCGACTGGAACGACTCGGCGACCTCCATCCCGGTCTTTCTGACCACCGTGCTGATGCCGTTCACCTACTCCATCACCGCCGGCATCGCGGCCGGAGTCATCTCCCACGTGCTGATCAAGGCCGTCCAGGGCAGGGCGCGGGACATCGGCTGGCTGATGTGGGTCCTGGCCGCCGTCTTCCTCGCCTACTTCGCGCTGCACCCGATCGAGGGCTGGCTCGGAGTCAAGTAACGACCGACGCCTTCCGCACACCTTTTCTTCATGAGGAGACCGACATGCTGGACATCGCCGAAGAGCTGAACCGGTGGGTCGAGCAGGGCCGTTCGTTCGCCGTCGCCACGGTCGTCGCCGTCGGCGGCAGCGCGCCCCGGCAGCCCGGCGCCGCCCTCGCCGTCGACAGCGAGGGCACGGCCATCGGTTCGGTCTCCGGCGGGTGTGTGGAAGGCGCGGTGTACGACCTGTGCCAACAGGCGCTCCAGGACCGCGAAACCGTCCTCGAGCGCTTCGGCTACAGCGACGAGGACGCCTTTTCCGTCGGCCTGACCTGCGGCGGCGTCATCGACATCCTCGTCACCCCGGTCCACGTGGACGCCCCCGCCAGGGACGTCCTCGCGGCCGCGCTGGCCTCCGCCGCCCGTGGGGAGGCGGCGGCGGTCGCGCGTCTCACCGACGGGTCCGCGGATCTCGCGGGCCGAGCCCTGCTGGTACGCCCCGACGGTACGTACGACGGGAGTCTCGGGGGCCACCCGGAGCTGGACCGTACGGCGGCCGCCGAGGCCATGGCGATGCTCGACGCCGGACGCACCGGCACCGTCGTCATCGGCGAGGACGGCTCCCGCTGCGGCCGGCCCCTGACCTTGCTCGTCGAGTCGAGCGTCCCCCCTCCCCGCATGATCGTCTTCGGCGCGATCGACTTCGCGTCGGCGCTGGTGCGCGTCGGCAAGTTCCTCGGCTACCGGGTCACCGTCTGCGACGCCCGGCCCGTCTTCGCGACGGCGATCCGCTTCCCGGACGCCGACGAGATCGTCGTCGAGTGGCCGCACCGCTATCTCGAGTCGACCGAGGTCGACGGCCGTACGGTGCTGTGCGTGCTGACCCATGACGCCAAGTTCGACGTGCCGTTGCTGGAGCTCGCGCTGAAACTGCCGGTCGCGTACATCGGCGCGATGGGGTCTCGCCGCACCCACGAGGACCGCAACCGGCGGCTGCGCGACGTCGGCGTCACCGAACTCGAACTGGCCAGGCTCCGGTCACCGATCGGCCTCGACCTCGGCGCCCGTACGCCGGAGGAGACCGCCCTGTCCATCGGTGCGGAGATCGTGGCGAACCGCCGCGGCGGCTCCGGAGTCTCACTCACCGGCGCCCACACGCCCATCCACCACGACGGTCCCGACGCTCCGGCCGGACGGATCGGATCGGTCGCGTAGGGAGGGCAGCTGTGCCGTTCACCTGTGACGATTCTCTGAGTCATGGCGCTGATCAGTAGGGGGACTGCGCACGGGTCCGCCGTGCCGTCAGGACGAAGAGGGGCCAGTGGGCAAGGGGCGGGGCAGCCGGCGTACGGAGACGTACGACAAGGAGCTCGGCGATGCGGTGGCGAGCGCACAACGGGGTGACGAGACCGCCTTCTCCACGGCGTACCGGGCCGTCCACCCGCCGCTCCTCGGATATCTGCGCGGGCTCGTCGGGGACGACGCGGAGGACGTCGCATCCGACGCCTGGCTGGAAATAGCCCGCGACCTCGGTCGGTTCCGCGGCGACGGCGCCGGCTTCCGGGCCTGGACCGCGAGCATCGCGCGCAACCGCGCCATCGACCATCTGCGCCGGCTCAGGAGCCGCCCGCGCGGGACGTTCCTCGCCGGCGACCTCGCCGAACTGCCCGCCCGGCAGGACACGGCGGAAGAGGCCCTCGAGACCGTCACGACCCGGCAGGCCCTGGCGCTCATCGCGGAACTGCCGCAGCAGCAGGCCGAAGCGGTCCTGTTGCAGACCGTCATCGGTCTCGACGGGCCGGCCGCCGCCCGCGTGCTGGGCAAGCGCCCGGGAGCGGTTCGCTCGGCCACCCACCGCGGACTCAAGCGGCTGGAGAAGCACCTGCTGTCACTCGGACGCGGCCGTGCAACAGATTCGGACTCCTCTTCGCTGGGAGGGGCGAGATGACCGAAAACCGACCTGGAGGTGCCATGGGCGCCGGGGCCGAGCGGCAGCCGCCGACTCTCGATGAGCTGCTCGCCGCCGCCGCGCGCCCCGCACCCGTCGCCCCCGACGCCGCGGACAACGCCTTGGCGGCCTTCCGCGCGGCCCGCGACGAGGGCGCTCTCGACCTGCCGAGCCGCCCGGCCGACGACTGGCGACCAGCCGAGCCGCGGAAACGCATCCGGTGGGTCAAGGCCGGGGTCGGCACGCTCTTCGCGGGGGTCATGCTGGGCGGGGTGGCGATGGCAGCCGGAGCGATCCCGGCCCCGTTCGGCGAATCCCCGCCTCCGTCCCCCACACCGCACCCCGCCCCCAGCGCCGTGCCGTCCGCCCCCGCGCAGCACAGCGCCACCGCGGCGCCGACGGCCGGTGCGCCCGCCGGCATGCCGTCGCCGGAGGCGGAGGAAGACCGCCCGCCGACGGCCCAGGACGAGAGGGCCCACTGCCGCGCATACAAAGCGGCGGAGGGGAACGGGAACGCGGGGGAGCAGAACGGGCAGGGGAACGGCGACGCCATGGACAGTGCCGTACGCCGGAGCCTCGAAGCGGCGGCCGGTGGCCCCGACGCGGTGGAGGCATACTGCGCCCGCCTCCTGGCGAGCGGGCCCCCCAAGCCGTCGCAGACGGGGCACGCGTCGAAACCGGGGAACGGCGCCAAGCCCGCGTCGCCCGGCAACGGCCGGGCCGACGAGGACAGCGGCCGTCCCGCGACACCTGGGCCGACTTCCTAGGCAGGCGTTGGGCCGTCACCCACGCGGGCGTGCCCAGGCCCGAAGCGACACCGGGGCTGCCCGGCGCTGAGCGGACCGGGCAGCCCCGGTTCGGCCGGCGAACTCAGCCGATGCAGAGGACGAGCAGGCACACCTCTGTGGGCGAGGTGGTGCCCGTCTGCGCCGGCGCCGGCGTCCGCTCTTCCGGGCGGGAGGCGCCGGAGTCGCCCGAGGTGCCGGACGTCCCGGATCCGGATGGGGGGTCGACCGTTGCGGGCGCAGCCGGGCGGACGGCCGGGCCGGTGGTCTGCGGCGCCGGCGCGTCGGACCGCAAGGCCTTCGACTCCTCGGCCGCCCCGCGTGCGGCGCGCGGCGGCCGGGTCGTGGTCGCGGGGTCCGCCGCCGCGACGGTCACGGTCTGCCGGCGCGGGACGGCGGTCGCGGACGGTTGGGCATGCGGGGCTCGCGTGGCGGGCTTGTCCGGCTCCGCTGTGGGGAGGGCGGGCCGGTTCGTCCGGGCCGAGTCCGGAGCAGTCGTGTCCGGTGCGGAAGCCGCGTGGGCCCGGTCCTTGGACGACGCCGTCTGCAGTGCGGCGACGGTCATCCCGCCGCCGACGAGCGCGATGGCCGTCCCGGCCGCAGCCCTGCGCCTGCTCTTCTTCCAGCGGGCGAGCTGTCGCCGCCGCGCCGCCCGTCCTGTTCCGGGCGCCGCGGTGTGCTCGGGGCTGCTCGCCGGCGCGGACTCCGCCGCAGGCGCGGCATCGGAGTCAGGGGCGGCCGTGCCGCGGGACGGCTCCCATGCGGAGAACTCCTGCGCGCCGAACGGCTCCCAGCTCGAAGCGGCCGCCGCCCCCGCCCCCTCGTCACGCTGTGCGGGCGGGGCTATGTCCGGCGCGTAGGCGCCGCACCCTGGACACACCAGGGCCCCGTTGAGGTGCCGACGACATGCGGAGCAGTAGTCCATGGGCAAACCTTCTGTGCTGACTGCGCCGCCAGAGACATCGGCGACCTGTTCACTTTTCGTCACGTGGTGCGATCGGGGCCGGTCGGCCAGCAACGCTAACGGCGCCCGCCGAAGGCCATGCGCAGCCCCTGTGACGCTTTTGGAAAGATTGACCGGCTGACGGAATCAGCGCTCGGGGCACAGGGGACGTACCCGGGCCCACGTTGTACGGCGGACACGGACCACTGCGCCCCGGACGCTCCACACCCGGCAAGGGTTGTACGCCGCTCGCCGATTCCTCTGTGAGAACAGCCACTTGTGTCACCCGTGACGTGCCGCGCAGCGCTTCCGCTGGAACCGGAGAGGCCATCGTGGAAAGGCGGGTGCCGTGGAAGAGAGCCCAGTGGAACTGCCGGGCGCCAGAAGTATGCGGAGCTACACCGCACGGTTCGTGGCGGAGATGAGCGAGCGCAGCAGACTGCCGTTCGACTACACCGTGGTGAGCCTGAGACTCGTCGATCTCGTCGTCGACGGACTCAGACGGGGCAGACCGGCGCGGGCGGGAGTCGACCACTTCCTTCAGGGGCTCGGTGCCTATGCCGGCGAGGTGATGGTCCGACGGGCCGGAGCGAGCTGGGTGGACCTTGATGCCTCACAGCGCGAGTTGTTCGACCAGCCCGTCGGGGTCCGGATGCCGGACGGGCGGGTGTGGAATCCGCTCGGGAAGGTCGTGAAACGTTTCGAGGACGGGCCCATGGAGTCCGTCGAACGGTTCTACCTCCTGCTGCACGGGCGGCAGCGGCCGACGGCGCGCCATGGCATACCGCAGTGGCCGACCGCGGGCCACGAGGCGCCGCGGCGGGCGGCCTGCGGATAGCCGCCGGCTCTGTCCGCCGGACACCGGACAGGGACCCCGTCCGTTGAACAGCGGACGGACGGTGCCCGTACCTGTGGGCGGCCCGTGTGGATCCGCACGGGCCGCCAAACGGCAGGGGAGGCACGTCTTGGCCGGCAGCAACGGCAGCAACGTCACCGCGCTCTTCCGCGCGTCCACCGCGCACAGCCCGTCGTACTTCACCCTGAACCGGGCGGGTGGCGGTGCGGCCGGCGAGATCGTGGACTTCTGCATCCCCTGCAACCCGTACTTCCCGACCCCCGCCATGTTCGACCAGCTGGGCAGCAGGCTCCGCGAGATCCTCACGTACTACCCGAGCAGCGCGGACACCATCACCGCCGAGCTCTGCCAGCTGCTCGGCCTCAATCCGCAGACCGTCGCCATGGGCAACGGCTCCACCGAACTGATCACGTGGATCGACCACTTGCTCGTCCGCGAGTCACTGGCCGTACCCGTCCCCACCTTCGGCCGCTGGACCGACCAGCCGATGGAGACGGGCAAACGGGTGGACATGCTGCTGCTCCCGGAAGCCCGTGGATTCGCCCTCGACCCCGCGTCGTTCGTGCAGTTCATACGCACCAGAGGTTCGCGTGTCGCCGTCATCTGCAACCCCAACAACCCCGACGGCGGCCTGCTCCCCAGGCAACAGGTCCTCTCGCTGCTCGACCAGCTCCAGGACCTGGACCTGGTCGTGGTCGACGAGTCCTTCCTTGAATTCGCCGATGAGGGTGCGGAGACGAGCGTCGCGGCTGAGGCCGTGCTGCGGACGAACGTGATCGTGCTGCGCAGCCTCGGGAAGAACTTCGGTCTGCACGGCGTGCGGTTCGGCTATCTGGTCGCCAACCCCGGACTGGCCGGCAAGGTGCGGGCCGCGTTGCCGAAGTGGAATCTCAACTCGTTCGCGGAGACAGTGGTGTTCATGCTCAAGGAGCACCGGCAGGAGTACGCGGAAAGCCTCCTGCGGGTGAGCCGCGACCGTCAGGAGATGATCTGGCGCCTCTCCCAGCTCCCCGGCCTCACCGTCTACCCCTCGCAGGGCAATTTCGTCTACGTACGCCTCCCCGAGGGCGCCGACGGTGGAGTCCTGCGCGACCGGCTGCTCGCGGAACACGCCGTCCTGATACGAGAATGCGGCAACAAGATCGGCAGCTCGAGCCGGTTCGTACGGCTGGTGGTGCGCCCCGAGCAGGACGCGGAGCGGCTGGTCTCCGCGATGGAGCAGGTGCTCTACGGGGGACGCACCAGGTCCGCGCCGCCGCCCCAGCCGGCACCGCCGCAGCCGATGCTCGCGCAGGTGCCGGCCCAGCCGCATGCCCAGGCCCAGCAGCCCCAGGCCGCCCAGCCGCTGCCGCAGATGCCGGTCCAGCAGTCGACGCCGGCCCCCATGCTCGCGCAAGTCCCGTCGCAGTCACAGCCGTTGCCGCAGCAGAGTGCGCAGATCGCGCTGGCGCAACCGCTGCTCGATCAGCAGCCGCTCGCCGCCCGCGGCCTGTCACCCGCCCAGACCGCCCGCCCGGGTGTCTCGGCCGGGGCGATGGCCGCGGACTACACATCGGGCACGGCGGCGGTGGACCGCCTGATCGCTCAGGCGTAGGCATGCTGTCCCCCCGGCCGGAGGTGCCCCCTCCACCCGGCTGACGTCAGACTCGACCACGTGAGCGGCTGGTTCCTGCAGCAGGAGTACGGAGTCCGATTCGAGTGGGCCCCACCGGTGCCCGGCAGCCGGCACGGGACGCCGCCTGCCGTGTGGCGGTCCGGTCCGACGGAGCCTTCGGACACAGCACCGACGGGGTGACGTCGCAGCCGGACCCATGAGGGTCCGGCGCCGCTGTGCGCGGGAGTTGTCCCGTCGTGGCGGAGTGGCCGGGCGGGGAACTGCCGGCGCACGACCTGCCCGTTCGTCCGCAACCGGTCGGTTTGCGAGCCGCCTGAGCCGCCGAACGCCGTCGTACGCCGCCGCGCGGCTGCTCAGGCGCGTGGTTCGCCTCCCCTGTTCGCGTGGAACCGGACGGAGCGGCGGTCGGCGACATGGAGGGAACCGTCCTCCTCGCCACCGCCCCCCTGTACTGGCACCGGGAGGAAGTCGGTCACCAGCAGCCGGACGCGTGTCGAGAACAGGTCCCAGAAGGGGCCCTCGAGCCATGCGCGTCCTGGGTCGCTGGTGAACAACAGCAGGTGCATGCCGAGCCGTTCGCCCGACTGCACAGTGCGGGTGAGCGCGGTGCGCAGTTCCGGTGCGAGCGGGAGGAGACGGGTGACCTCGTCCATGATCACGATCAGGCGTGGCAGCGGCTTCCGACGGTTCATGCCGACGGTCCCCGACTCATAGGCGGCCACGTCCGGGCAGTCGGCGCGGTGGAGCAGGTCCTCGCGCCGGGTGAGCTCGCGGTTGATCCGGTCCGCAAGGTCGAGGGCGCGAGCCGGCGCTCCACCGAGTCCGACGTACTTGCCGGGGAGTGCGTCCGGCGGAACCAACGCGGCCGTGTTGCCGCTGAAATCGGCGAGCACGAGCTTCACGCCTTCCGGGTTCTGCCGGATCAGTTGCCGCAGAATCCGGCCCAGCAGCTTTCTGCCCTTGCCCGTCGTCCGCGCCTCGCACAGCACGTGCGGACCGTCCCCTCCCCGGTCCTGGCCCTCGAGGTCGAGGTGGACGGGCAGGCCGGAGCGGTCGAGGCCGAGGGTCACACGCAGCCGGTAGGGCTGCGCGTGACGCTGTGCGTGGAGAGAGGCGTTGAAGATGTCCCGCAGCCGCTCGGCGGTCGGCCGTCTGGCCGGATCGTGGGCCAGGCAGGCCCGCAGTGTGTCGGCGACATCGGGGTCGAGCGGCAGTTCCGGTACGTCACTCGGTCCGAGAGGCACCCCCGTCGAGTCGCCGGTCACCGTCTCCACGAGGATGCGGCCGAAGGCGTAGATGTCCGACGCGGGCGTCGGCTCGGCACCGGCGTCCAGCAGCTCCGGGGCCCGGTAGCGGACGTTGTGCCGGTGGAGCAGACGATGCGGGCTGACCGAGCCGTCCACCGTCGCCGTCATCCAGCCCGCGACCCGGACCTCGCGGCCCGCTATCAGCACGCTGCCGGGTGTCAGCGACCCGTGCACCAGCCTTTTCCGGTGCGCCCGGGCAAGGCCGTTCGCGAACTGCCGTGCGACAGTGAGCAGTCCGCCCTCGTGGAGCAGCCCGTGCCGCTCCGCGAAGGCACGCAGGTCGGGCGCCGTCTCCGTCGGGCCGTCGAGGGCGCACTCCATGGCCAGCCAGGGCCGCGGGCACCCCGTGTCCCAGGCCAGCAGCCGGGGAGCGTACGCGCCGTCCATCCGTTTCAGCGCGGCGACCTCCGTGGCCACCAGGCCGGCCGCGTGCGGCACCTGCGGCCTGCGGACGACGAGGATCCGGCCCTCCCCGTCGTGGCCCATGAACAGGCCGGCGCGTGACCAGCCGCCGAGATGTTCGGCGAACACCTCGTACGGCATCGAGCCGGAAGCGTCGAACCGGGGGTCGGCCACGGTCAGACGCTGCCAGCCCGTGAAGTCCTCGTTCAGCTCGAAGCCCGGCGGCAGCTCCCGCAACGGCTCGCCGCCGCCCGGGGCCGGAGCTGTCGGCTCCGGCGTGCCCGGAAGCGAGACCCCGAGCCGGCGCATCACCGTCGCGTCCACCCAGCCGAACGGCCGGCGGCTGCCCGCCGGCACGCGCTCGGTGCCCTGTGGGTGCGGCAGCCACGCCGGGAAGCCGGCCGGTGAGCCGGCCAGTTCGGTGAGCTGCGTCGTCACGGCACGCGTCGTACGGACCAGTTCGGACGGCGCGACGGTGCCCAGCAGGACCCGCCGTGTCTCCTCCGAGAAGTCGAACGCCCTCTGGTGCGGCAGGCTCTCCCCGCCGTCGGCGCTGTGCATCAGGCCGCCGAGGAAGACCTCGGCCAGGTGGGAGGTGTCGGCGGCGGGGGACACGGCATGCTGCACGAGCCGCATCACCGGCACGGGCAGCGGTGCGACGGCGGCCAGATGCGCGGCAAGACGGTATGCGTCGGTGGAGGCGGCCTCACGGAACCGCAGTACTTCCCGTTCCGCTGTGCTCGCGCTGTGTCCGTGGCCGGCTGCCGGGTCGGCTGCGGCCGAGGGCACGCCGCCGGGCCCCGCGAGCAGCGGCAGCACCGCGCTGCCGCCCGGCGAGCCGATCAACCGCGCCCAGGCGCCGAGCGATTCCGCTTGCACGGCCAGCACGGGCACGGGAACACCGTCGAACGGCGCCAGTTCGGGCGGCAGGACCGGATCCGCGACCTCCCACGACCGGTTGGCCGCACCCCGGCGACGTGTCGTGACCCGCCACGGCTCGGCACGGATTCCGGAACCCGCCCACAGCCGGGTCGGCAGTACGTTCACCAGGGCAGTCGGACCGGTCGCGGCCGAGCGGAGCAGGGCCGCGTGCATCCTGCCGTCGCGCCATGCCCGGCCCACGCCATCGCTCACCACGAGCAGCAGGGTGTGGCCCGACGGGTCGAGCACAGTCGACATCGGCAGCGTGGCGGCTTCCACGCCGAACGGACGCCGGCTCAACAGCGGACCGTCCGGGCCGCGGCTGTCCAGACCGTGCACACGCACATGACGGAAGGCGCCGCTGCGCTCCGCCAGCGCCCTGATCTCGCTCGCGAGCCGCTGCCACAGCAGCATCGAGACGCCGTCGTCGACGAGGATCGCCAGGTCGAGCCACCGGGTCCGGGCAGGCCGCAGCACCGCCTCCGGCAGTCCGGTCTCGGCCATCGCGGTGACCGTCGCCGCGATGTCGAGTTCGGCGCGCAGCGCGTCGGGACGCCGGTGCTTGAGGGGACGCAGCGCCCGGCCGAGTCTCAGTTCGCCGGTGCCGAGCGCCCTCATCCCCGGGGCACGTACCGGCATCGCGGGCCGGTCGGACCGGGCCGGGCGATGGTCCGCGGCGGCCGGAGCGGCGTGCAGATCGACCTGTGGTGCGGGCAGCTGCCCGGAACCGGCCGTCGGGCCGTCGGGAGCCGCGCCCCGCCTCGGATCGTCCGGGTCGTGCGGCGCGTCCGCCGCGTCCCCGGCTGCGGTGTCGGCGTCGGGCGGGCGGGGCGCCCGGCCCGCCGGCGCGGCGGCAGCCACCTGCGCCAGTGCGGTGGACGCCGCGGGCGGCAGTCGGGCCGCCAGCCACAGGGCGTCGAGCAGCTCCTCCGCGGCAAGGTCCTCGCCGTCGCCCGACAGGACCTTGCGGACTCGCTCCAGCACCGTGCGCTACACCGTCCTGCCGAGACGGTGCAGCACGGCGTCGAGCAGACCCTCGGCGTCCAGATCCACGCCTCCCCGGCGCAGGAAGACGGCGTTGAGCAGCTGGTCGGTGGCGAGTTCGCCCCTGGCCCTGCGGGCGAGGAAGGCCCGCATCAGTTCGTCCATGCCGGCCAGATCCGTGTCGGCGTCCGTGCCGTCGGCGTTCAGATGCGCCGAGATGATGGCGCGCAGCCGGTCCTCGTCCGGTTCCGGGAGGTCGAGCCGTACGCACCGGCGCAGAAAGGCGGGCGGGAAGTCGCGCTCGCCGTTGCTGGTGATGACGACGACGGGGAACTCGGAGCAGCGGACCCGGCCGCGGACGACGTCCGTCCACTCGTCGGGGTCGGCGGTCATCACCGCCACCGTGGCCTGGTCCCCGGGGAGCCGAGCCAGCTCCGGGATCTCGAACTCGCCTTCCTCGAAGACGTTGAGCAGGTCGTTCGGCAGGTCCACGTCGCCCTTGTCCAACTCGTCCACGAGCAGGACGCGCGGGGTCGCGGACGGCACGAGCGCCGTACCGAGCGGGCCGAGGCGCACGTACGAGCCGATGCCCGGCTCCTCGCCCGGCGCACCCGTGCCGCCCTGCGTGCCGCGACCGCTTGGCGCGGCATGTCCGCCCGGCGCACCCCGGCCGCCCTGCGGGTCGTGGCGCATGTTGGTCTCCCGCAGCCGGCCGATGGCGTCGTATCGGTAGAGGGCCTCCTGCAGTGTGGTCCGGCTGTTGACCGGCCAGTGCAGGACGCGGCCCAGGGACAGCTCGTGGGCGACGGCATGCGCCAGGGACGACTTGCCGGTCCCGGGGTGTCCCGTGACCAGCAGGGGCCTGCGCAGCAGCAGGGCGGCGTTGACGACGTCCGCCTCCTTCGGGCCGATCAGGTAGGGCCGTTCACGGCCGGGACCGTCCGTCCCTGTGCCGTCGAACCGACGCCACGGCGGGGCCTCGGGAAAGGTGATGCTCCGGGCCCGGCCGTCGCCCTTGAACAGCCGCCAGTCGCCGCCTGTCGCGTCGCCGCCTGCGTGGTGCTGCCGGTGTGCGTGGGCCGTCATCGGGTGTCCGTTCCTTGATCGTGGCTTCGTCGTTCGTGAGGTGCATCGTGAGGGGCTCGAGGGCGGGCGAGGTCATGCGGGGTCGGCGAGTTCCAGGGGGCCGGGCAGCGGCAGCTCGCAGTCGTCCCACACCAGCACCGGCCTGGCGGCCGACGATCCCTTGGACCCCAGGGCCGCCGCCCGGAACTCCTGCAGACGCTGCGGCAGTTTGTGCAACGGGCCGGTGGGGTCGAGGTCGTCCAGCCGGCCGGCGTCCTCATGGGAGTCGGCCGCCCGGTCCCACAGCACCACCGGTACACCCATGGCCAGGCAGATGGCCAGGAGCTCGTTCCGCTGCTCCGGCGGTCCGTGCAGAACGACCCGTGCGGTGTCCTTGTAGGCGGTGTTCAGCAGCCGCTCGTACAGCTCCAGCGTGGTGGCGGGCCTGTCGACGACCAGTGCGCCCGGGCCCAGGGCACTCCAGCGCCTTCGCAACTCGCTCTCCGACCGGCGGGTCGCCTCGGGGCAGCGGAGGGCCACCTGGTATCGCGCGCCCAGCGCCAGGCTCAGCTCGGGGAAGAGATCGCCGAGTTCGCTGCCCGTCCGCCAGCCGTCCACGGGGATCTGGAGGCCCTCGCGCCCGACGACGACATCCACCTGCGAGGCCGGATCCCCGCCCTCGGCACGGCAGCGGTCCGCCGCCTCACGGATGAGCCGGCCGATGTCGTCAGGGGTCAGCGCACGTTTCGGGGTCGGAACCGTCGCCCTCGTCCCGTCCTTGTGGATCAGCCATGTCTCGCAGTAGTAGCGGTCGGGGGCGTCCGGACCGGCTTCGGAGAGCCGGGTCACGATCCGCGCGACCGGCGACGGGCGGTGCGAGGCCCAGGCCGCGGCATCGGCTCGACGCTCCGCCAGAGCCGCGCGGCTGATCCCCAGCCGTTCGCCCACACGGTCGCACCAGAGGTCCAGAGTCCTGCGGGCCTCGGTGCCGGACGCGGCCGCGGCCACGAACGCCGCAAGCTTCAGCAGGGCAGGCACAGGAGGGGCGCCCAGATCCCCGACCGGCCCGTCGGGGCAGTCCTCGAGGCTGAGCACCACGCCCTCGAGCTCCGCGTCCGCCAGCCGGGTGGCGCACCCCAGGGGTCCGGGAAGCGTCATGAAACGCAGGGCTTCGCGGGCGGCGCGCGGGATCAGTGCCGGGTCGGTGGCGGTGACCGTACGGAGCGCTGCGAGGAGCTGCCGGTGTTCGCCTACGGACAGCAGCCGGATGCCCTGCTCCATCCGGCCGAGCGCCAGCAGATCGTTCAGCGCCTGCCGGCCGGCGTGGTCGCGGACCGTGGGGGCGAGGGATTCGGCCAATGTGGCCAGTGCTCTCTCCTCGGTCAGCAGAAGGGCCGCCAACTCGTCCAGCGTGGGGGCCGAGGGGTCCGTGTCGGGCGGGGGAACACAGCCGATGTCCGCGGCCAGGCCACGGCAGTGGTCGGCCCGCCTGACCGGGTCGTCGAGCAGCGCGCGAAGCGCGGGGACCAGTAACTCGGCCGACAGGGAGGCATCTTGGCACCATCCCCTGCCCGCGGGGGCCGGTGCGGCGACCGTGCACGCGTCGAGGACATCGCCGGCATCCGCCCGCTCCAGTTCCTTCCGTACCGTCTGCCACGGCACCGCCCAGCCGCGGCGCACGGTGTCCTGGGAGCCCAACGCGCCCTGGGCCGGGAGCACCTGGGCGACGACGAGCCCGGCGACGGTCGAGTCGGAGCGCACCCACAGCGGGCCGCCGCTGTATCCCGGGCCGATGGCGGCTCCGGTCAGCTCGCCGTCCAGGTAGCAGCAGCCGTCGTCCTCGAGACCGACCACGATATCGGCGTAGGTGATGGTCTCGCCGCCACCGTGCCAGGCCCGCAGGCCGAGCCCCTCCGTCATCTCCCGCCACACCACGGGCCTGGTCCAGTCGGGGGCGGGCTCGTCGAGTTCCAGCACGGCCAGGTCGCCGTCCCACACGACTTTGGAGGCCCGTTGCTGTGGAGGAAGCCAGACGGAGAGCCGGGCGGTGCCACGCGCGGTCGTCCCCACCCCGTGGAACGCCACACCCAGCGCATGCTTCCGGTCCGGCTCGTCGACGCTCAACGGCTCACGCCCCAGTACGTCGTTGACGACATGGGCGCAGGTCAGCACCCGGTTCGGGGACAGCAGCGCGGCGGCACCCGCAGCCTTGGCGCTGTCCCCGCGCATCAGCGCGACGCGCGAGCCGGGCACTGTACGGCGGCGGAACCAGCCCATCCTCACCCCTGGCCGGGACCGGCGGTGCTCTGCTGCTGCCAGGTGGCGCTCACGGTCATCGTCGCCTTGCCGTTCGTCCCGACGATGCCCAGCTTGAGGTCCTGGCCGATCTGGATGCCGAATTCGACCTTGAGTTCCTGCGGAGGAGTGGCGGTGTTCACGGCCGCGTGGTGCACCTCCTCGAGGAGCTGCCCGAGCGGGCGCAGCGCGGTCCGCAGGGTGTCCGTCGCGATGGCGGCGGCACGCGCCCCGCCGCGGGCCACCGGAGTGGCGGTGCCGAACCCGTCGGGCAGGTCGGGAGCGGCCGGCTCCACGGCAACGGCGGCGGGGGCCGGCTCTCCGGCGTCGGCCAGTTCCACACGTAACGCTGCACCGGCCAGGTCGAGTTCAAGATATTCGGGCATGACGGCATTCTGCCTGACGGGGGGGCGTTGCCGGGCCGGATACCGGGAGTCGGTCGGGTCGCTTTGAGATGAAACGTTCATCCTGCGTACCGGGCTCACTCCGACGCTTGCGGACAGAAGCTGTCCGCCGGGCGGACACTCACCCGTATGCGGCAGGGGCTCGTGCACGACGTCCGGTTCGGGGCCGTACGGCAGCCGTGACGCTCGGGGCCCTACGGCAACCGGCGCGGTGACCCGTGCGACGTACGGCACCGGGACAGTGACCAGCGCGACCTACGGCAGCAGCCCCGCCCCCCCGCGCCGTCACCACCGCCTCCAAGCGGTATGGGCGCCGAGCTTCCGCATCGCCGAGCGCAGACAGCCCTTCACCGTCTCCGGCCGCAGGCCCATCCGCTCCGCCGTTGCCGCGTTCGTCGCGCCCGGCGCCATGCAGCGCAGCACGTCAACCTCCCTGGGCGCGAGCGACACCTGCCCGCCGTCCTCGGAGCCGGCGGGCAGCGAGGCTGAGGCCAAGCGGCCGCACACCGCCGGCAGTTCCTCCCGCAGGGCCGGGTCCTCGATCCTCGGCGACCTCCCTCCGATGCCGCCCCGGGGGGGCGGGGACGTCACCCCCGAACGGGGGTAGTGAGATATACGTCGCCGATTACACGATGGGTACGGCCGGTCCCGCAACGAGGAGGACACATGACGTCTGGCAGCGCGACGGAGAGGTTCCGGGCCGCCCGGGACTTCCTGCTGCAGCACCGGGAGGACTACGCGACCGCGTACGAGGGCTTCGTCTGGCCCCGCCTCGAGCACTTCAACTGGGCGCTCGACTGGTTCGACGTCATTGCCGCGGGCAACGACAACACCGCGCTGCAGATCGTCGAGGAGGACGGACGCAACACCCGGTTCTCGTTCGCGGACATGTCCGCCCGGTCCGGACAGGCCGCGAACTGGCTCCGCTCCCAGGGCGTGCGGCCCGGCGACCGCATCCTCGTCATGCTCGGCAACCAGGTCGAACTGTGGGAGACCGCGCTCGCCGCGATGAAGCTGCGTGCGGTGATGATCCCGGCGACGCCGCTGCTGGGCCCGGCCGACCTGCGCGACCGGATCGAGCGGGGCCGGGTGCGGCATGTGGTGGTGCGCCCGGAGGACACGGACAAGTTCGACGAGGTCCCCGGCGACTACACACGGATCGTCGTCGGCGGCGAGAGCGGCGGCTGGTTGTCGTACGACGGCGTGTACGCGAGCGAGGGCAGCTTCGAGCCCGACGGCCCCACCGGCGCCGACGAGACGCTGATGCTCTACTTCACCTCCGGCACGACCGCGCGGCCCAAGCTTGTCGAGCACACCCATGTGTCGTATCCGGTCGGCCATCTGGCGACCATGTACTGGATCGGTCTCAAGCCGGGTGACGTGCATCTGAACATCTCCTCGCCCGGCTGGGCCAAGCACGCCTGGTCCAATCTCTTCGCGCCGTGGAACGCGGAGGCGACGGTCTTCATCCACAACTACACCCGTTTCGACGCGGGCCGGCTGATGGCCGAGATGGACCGAGAGAAGATCACCAGCTTCTGTGCGCCGCCGACGGTCTGGCGGATGCTGATCCAGGCCGACCTGAGCCGGCTGCAGCAGCCCCCGCGGGAGGTCGTCGCCGCAGGTGAACCACTCAACCCGGAGGTCATCGAGACCGTTCGCCGCGAGTGGGGCGTCACCATCCGTGACGGGTTCGGCCAGACGGAGACCGCCGTGCAGGTCTCCAACAGCCCCGGTCAGCAGCTCAAGCCGGGCTCCATGGGCCGCCCGAGCCCCGGCTACAAGGTCGAACTCCTCGACCCGGCCACGGGCCGGCCGGGTTCCCTCGAGGGCGAGATCGCCATCGACCTGTCCACACAGCCGGTCGGCCTGATGACCGGCTACCACGGAGACGAGGAGCGCACCGCGGAGGCGATGGCGGGCGGTTTCTACCGCACCGGGGACATCGGCGCGCGCGACGACGACGGGTACGTCACGTACGTGGGCAGGAGCGACGACGTCTTCAAGGCCAGCGACTACAAGATCAGTCCATTCGAGCTGGAAAGCGCCCTGCTGGAGCACGAGGCGGTCGCAGAGGCCGCCGTCGTACCGGCGCCGGACCCGCTGAGGCTGGCCGTGCCCAAGGCGTATGTGGTGCTCGCCGAGGGCTGGGAGCCGGGGCCGGACACGGCGAAGCTGCTGTTCGAGCACTCGCGTGCGGTCCTCGCTCCGTACAAGCGCATCCGTCGGCTGGAGTTCGCCGAGCTGCCGAAGACGGTGTCCGGGAAGATCCGGCGCATCGAGCTGCGCGAGCGCACGGCGGAGGGCTCCGCCGCCGAGTACATGGAAGGTGACCTGCGATGACTCTCTCGTACACGCACGGCGTGGGCGGACCCCCACTGCTGGGCGACACGATCGGCGCGAACCTGGCGCGCACGGCCGCCGCCCACCCCGAGCGGGAGGCGCTGGTCGATGTGGCGGCGGGCACCCGCTGGACGTACGCCGAGTGCGACGCGGCCGTGGACCAGCCGACGCGCGGACTCCTCGGCTCGGGGGTCGCGAAAGGCTGCGCAGGCCGCCGATCCGAAAGGCCGTGAGGATCCGCTCGTCGAGGCACATCAGGCGCGGCGATCGGACAGCGAGACCGTCAGCAGCGTCCATCCAGTCGTGGAACAGGTCGTCGACGCCGGGCATCGGCAGGTCCTGGTCTTGTCGCTGTCCGGTCGGTTCCGCGTTGCCCGAAGGCGAGTACTCGTCTCAGGCAGCCGGTTCGGAGGCCAGGCGCGCGTCCAGCCAGTCGAATACGCGCTGTTCGAACAGCGCGCGGCCCATGGGCTCGCAGTGCAGATGCGCCCCTTCGGCCTCCGAGAAGCGGACCAGTTCCTTGGGGCCCGACAGGGCGTCATACAGGCGCTGCGACTGGGCGGGCCAGAACTGCTCCCCCTCAGGATCCGTGATCAGCAGCGGGGTGGTGATCTGACGCACCACGGGCATCACGTTGTACTCGGCGACCTCGGTGAGCAAGTCGAATGGGGAGTCGATGCCGTACGGCTTGGCCCGCCACCGCCAGTGGGCGGCCAGGGCAGGGTCCGGGTCCAGGGCCTGGTGCACGATGCGGTCGAAGGCCTCCCGGTCGCCGGAGTCCCACAGTTCGCGCAGTTCGGGGCCAAAGTGTTGCCACCAGCTGGCCCCGACGTCGGTCACGCCCGGATCGGCCACGGCGGCGGCGATCCGGTGCTCGAACGCGAGCGCGCGCGGGACCCAGTAGCCGGCCTGGCTTATTCCGGCCAGCACGATGCGCCGGGCGTCGACGTCCGGGCGTGCAAGCAGGAAGTCCACGACCGGCGTGATGACCTTCTCCCAGTCGGGACGGAAGGGTACCCCGTGCTCGAACAGCATGGACTGCTGGCCCGGGCCGTCGAACAGCAGCGCACGGTATCCACGCGCCACCGCCGGCGCGCCGAGCAGTGTCCACGCCGCGCTGACCGGTCCGTCACTGCCGTTGTTGACGATCATTGTCGGCAGGGCCCCGGAACGCCCCGACGGGCTGACAAGGTACCCGGGGAGCGAAACGTTCTCGTACGGGATCGCGACCCTCTCGGCAGGCGGATCCCACGCCGTCGCGAAGAGGTCGAAGCAGTCGCGGTGCTCGGCGAAGGCCTCGCGCAGCCGCGCCTCAGGGTTGGCGCACGCGTCGACAGCCACCAACGCCGTACCGAAGTACCCGGCCGCCCGCAGGAACGCATCCCGCGCGCTCACGGCACGCCCTTGGGCGGCGCACTTCTCGCCCTGCTCGCGGACCGTGCGCGCGAGTGCGGCCCAGGTCGAGAACCAGGTCTCCGCATCGCCGTCCGCCGTGGCGGACGCGGCGGACAGCACCTCGCCCACGTCAGCGCCCTGCCGCCAGGCGGAGCCCAGAGCGAGCTGGATCTCGTAGTTGAACTGGTCGTTCGTGCTGAACCGGTACGTCATGGCGACTCCAGGCGCGCTGTGCGAACCACCCCCTGACCCGGCCCGGGGGACAGGCCTCCTTGTTTCAGCCTATGAGCGCCCACCGCGACTGCGCATGCCGGAGCGCTGTTCGGAGACTTTGACGCCGCGGGCGGCGAGGGAGTCCCGATGTCGCGGCTGTCGGGCACGGAGCGGGCGAGGCGGTCGAGCCCGGGCGCCACGAGGGTGTCGCCGGCCCGCACGGCGGCGAGCGCCTGATCCAGGCCCAGCCGGTTGCGGTGGGTGCCGGGCAGCGTGGGTGACGACTGAAGTCCGCGACTACTGCATGCAGCAGGGCATCACCAACGGGACATCCCTGACCGACTCCGATCTGAAGACCGTGTGGGCCAACCAACCTCAACGACGATGAGACCGGCGACATCCGCCCGGTCGCCCACCTGACCATCTACCACGCCCACCAACTGGGTCAGCCTCGCCCGAGCCTGACGGCGGACCTGTCCGACACTCAGCGTCTGCCGGCCTCGGTGAAACCGGCCATCTCATCGAACTTGTCGTCATCTGTCGAACCGGCCGGACGGCTCGCCCGCCCCGAGCGCCGGTCCGGCGATCCGTGCCACAGCGCCCTGACAGGTCGGGGGCGGTTCTCCGTCCTGGCCCATGGGGACAGAAGGAGGACACGTTCGCGGCCCCTCAGTCGAGACAGAACTCGTTGCCCTCGATGTCCTGCATCGGGATGCACGACTCGTTGTCGTCATCGGCAAGCAGCGTTTGCACGTGTACCGCGCCGAGGGGGACCAGTCGTGCGCATTCGGCCTCAAGTGCGGCGAGGCGCTCTTCACCCACGAGCCCGGTGCCGACCCGCACGTCAAGATGCAGCCGGTTCTTGGCTGCCTTCCCTTCGGGGACGCGCTGGAAATACAGTCGCGGGCCCGCGCCTGAGGGATCTATGCAGGCGAACCATGAATCCCGCTGCTCAGGTGGCTGCGAGCGCTTGAAATCGTCCCAGGTGGCAAACCCCTCCGGTGGCGGCGGTACGACGTATCCCAACACCTCGCACCAGAAACGAGCGAGGCGCTCAGGTTCTGCGCAGTCGAAGGTGACTTGGAACTGCTTGATCGATGCCATCGGTCCACCGTAGTGGCGCGTGCTGTTCACCGGGACCCCGGATGTCACCGCCGCACGGGTCGAAGTCTCGCGTGACATGAGTTGGCGACGCGCCGAGCCGGGTCGCATCCGGTCGTTGCCTCCCCCTCCACTCTCAAACGACGCACGATCGCGGCCAGTTGACAGGTTGCGCGGGGAAGGGCCGAAGGGGGCGATCAGTCGTTCATCACACGGTGAGGGTAAATTCCACTCTCGTTCACTTATGCCGTGCCTGATCGTTTCTGCGTGGAATCTACTCACCGGTTGGGCGGGAACAGTTCGCTTTGGGGAGCCTTATCGGCCAGCTGCAGCGGTCCTATTGTCTTTTCCCGGTGACCAGTTGGTGACACGTAGCACGGATCGCTCGCTCGCCCTTCCTTGAATGAAGGAGTAGATGTGGATCGTCGTACTCTTCTTCGTGCCGCCGCCGTCGGCGCCGGCGCGGCGGCCTTCTCCGGTTCGCTGTGGCGGCAGGCCGCCGCCTATCCCGCTCTGCCCGGCACCAGCCCGTACGGATCCCTGCAGTCGGCCGATGCCAACGGCATCAGGCTGCCGGCAGGCTTCACCAGCCGGGTGATCGCCCGCTCGACTCAGAAGGTGGCCGGCACCAACCACACCTGGCACAAGGCTCCGGACGGCGGCGAATGCTTCGCCGACGGGTCGGGCTGGATCTACGTCTCCAACGCCGAGGTCGGCAGCGGTGGTGGCGGGGTCAGCGCGGTGAAGTTCAACAGCAGCGCCGCCATCACCGGGGCGTACACCATCCTGTCCGGCACCAACCGCAACTGCGCCGGCGGGTCCACCCCGTGGAACACCTGGCTGTCCTGCGAGGAGGTCGACACCGGCTACGTCTACGAGACCGACCCGTGGGGTGTGAACTCCGCGGTGCGCAGGGACGCGATGGGCCGGTTCAACCACGAGGCCGCCGCCGCCGACCCGGTCCGCGAGGTCATCTATCTGACCGAGGACAAGTCGGACGGCTGCTTCTACCGGTTCGTCCCCACCACCTGGGGCGACCTCTCCTCGGGCACCCTGCAGGTGCTCAAGGAGGTCTCCGGCGTACTGTCCTGGGCGAACGTGCCCGACCCGGACGGCAGCCCCACCCCCACCCGCGACCAGGTCTCGGGAGCCAAGCTCTTCAACGGCGGGGAGGGCTGCTACTACCGGTCCGACATCTGCTACTTCACCACCAAGGGCGACAACCGCGTCTGGGCGTACAACGCGGCCAACAACACCCTGGCCGTGGTGTACGACGACAACGTCTCCGGCGCCCCGCTCAAGGGCGTGGACAACGTCACCGCCGCCGCTGTCGGCGACCTGTACGTGGCCGAGGACGGCGGCAACATGGAGATCTGCATCATCACCCCCGACGACATCGTCGCCCCGTTCCTGCGCGTGACCGGCCAGTCCTCCTCCGAGATCTGCGGACCGGCGTTCAACCCCGCAGGAAACCGGCTGTACTTCTCCTCCCAGAAGGGCACCTCCGGCTCCATCAGCGGCGGCATCACCTACGAAATCACCGGCCCCTTCCGCACATCCCTGTGACCAGCACCGTCCGCATCGATCAGTGACCGGGGCGGCGCGAGCCATGTGTCACTCCGCATGGCCCGCGCCCCCCGGCTCTGCCGAGGGTGCGTGTCCTCCCTGGCGGTCCGCTTCGCCGCCCCACCCGCGCGGCCCCGGCCCGCAACCGGCGGACCACGGCATCGCTTCGGAACGGCACGTGCCGACACGGCGGCCTGCACCGGCGTTGGCGCCGGCCCCCTGGCTCCGACCGCCACACCTGCATCGACGACGGAGCGAGTTCACCACTCCCGGCGATCTTCGCCAGCGCCCAGCGCGGGCAGCAGTACCATCTGACGCGTGCCAACGGAGCAGGAGCTACGTCACGCGATCACAGTGGTCAGGCTTGAGGCTCCTGCGGTTTGACCTCGACCTCGCGCAGGCTCTGGTCTTTGAGCTCGGTGCGTGCCTCGGTGCGGTGTCCCCGGGCGATGTAGTCACGCACGACCGCTTCGACGGCGTCCTGGGGCGAGCCGACCCCGGCCAGGACCATCACTTCCACCACCAGTTCGGCATCGAGACTGATGTTGACCTTGGCCATGAGCGGCCCCCCCCTTCATCAGTCCGGGACTCTAACAGCCGCACAGCAGCGACTTGTTCCCGCTGCGGTTCAATGGCACGGGACAACAACAGGGCGAACGTTGCCTGATACGGCACCAGGGCCTGTCCGACGGAGCATGCGAGGGCGGGTTGTTGGGGTCAGGGTGGTGAAGGTTCGGGTGCGGTAGGTCGCGGTTGCGGATGCCGTGATCCGCGGTACAGGTCATTCCGCGTCCGTTGCGGCAGATTCAGCCTCCGGTAGCGCCGGATAGTCGGTCGGGTAGAGCCCGGCCGCGAAGCCGTACACCACATCGCCTCCGCGCGGCAGTTGCGCGTAGTCGTTGGCGAGTTCCAGGACCCGCGCCCAGAACCCGCGTGCCTGCTCCCGGGGGATCCGCACATGCCGCACGATCGAGGAGAGTTGATCTGCCTGGTGTGCGGGGGCCGACTCGGCGGCGGCCGTGGCGAGATCGTTGTTGCAGTAGGGCGCCGCTGCCCCGTCGGTCGGGCTGACCGTGCCGACGCGGAAGATGCGCGCGGTGCGGCCGTAGTAGCGCTCGTCGATGGCCCGCACCCGGCGGGTCCGCACGACCCTCAGCAGCTGGGCATCCACCAGGACGCTCACGTGGTGCGCGACCGTGCTCCTGGGGCGGCCGAGTGCGGAGGCCAGTTCGCTCACCGTCGCGGCGCGTTCGAGGAGCAGCTCGAGGATGGCGTCGCGCAGCGGGCTGGCCAGCGCGCGGAGCTGGGCCGGGGCTGTCACATCCGTGACGTCGGCGAGGTTGTAGTCGGGGAGACGGGTATTGTTCGGCACTCTTCGATTGTTCTAAAGTTATGGATCATTCGCTACCTGCACGCAAGGGGTTCGGGCATGACAGAGGTCGTACTGTTCCATCACGTGCAGGGGCTGACCCCCGGAGTCGCCGCTTTCGCCGGCGAACTCCGCGCGGCCGGCCACACCGTCCACACGCCTGACCTGTTCGACGGGCGTACCTTCGGCTCCCTTGAGGAGGGTCAGGGTTACGTGGAGCAGGTCGGGTTCGGCGAGATCACCGAGCGCGGTGTCCGCGCGGCCGAACTGCTGCCGCGGGATACCGTTTACGTTGGCTTCTCGCTCGGTGTGCTGCCCGCCCAGAAGCTGGCGCAGACTCGGGCGGGCGCGCGGGGCGCGCTCCTGTTCCACGCCTGCGTCCCCGTGTCGGAGTTCGGTGCGGCATGGCCTGACGGTGTGCCGGTGCAGGTGCATGCGAAGGAAACCGATCCGTTCTTCGCCGAGGACATCGACGCTGCCCGCGCCCTCGTCTCCGACTGCGCTGATGCGGAGATGTTCCTGTATCCCGGAGACCAGCACCTGTTCGCGGACAATTCGCTGCCGTCCCACGACCCGGATGCTGCCAAGCTCCTGACCCAGCGGGCGATCGAGTTCCTCGGCTCGCGGTAGGTGTCTGGCGGATCATGCGCAAAGCCAGAGGCGAAGGGCTGCGACGGTCACGGTGCCGTAAAAGACGCACGCCCTCTTGTCGAAGCGCATGGCCACTGCCCGGTTGACCTCAATCGGTTGATCAGCCGCTCGACTTCGTTCCTGCGGACATGGCGTGCCGTATCGAAGCCGGTGGGCTTGCCGCCGTTACTCCCACGGCGTAGGCGGTGGGCCCGCTGATCACGGCGTTCGGGGATGGTGTGCTTGATCGGCCGACGCCGCAGGTATCGGCGGTTGCGGCGTGATGAGTACGCTTCGTCGCCGCTGAGATGGTCCGGCCGGGTGCGGGGACGGCCGCCGACCGGCCGGGGCACGCGAATGCGGCCCTGGACAGGGAGCACCCGTGGTCCGCGCCGGGGCGCGCGGCGGGGCACCCACCCCCGCCACCCGAGCCGCGCTGACCGGCGGGCCGTCCCTCAGAGCCCGCACGCCGCCCCCGCGTTGCCTGACGACGCCGTGTTCTCGGTGTAGCCCGCGGCATGGCCGCCGCCGGCGAGGAGGCCGCCGTCGCGGGCGAAGTGGGGGAGGTGGAGCAGCAGCGCCGCGTCGCCGTGGAGTGCCACCGACAGCAGGACGGGCGGGCCGGCGGTGCGGCGTGCCTCGAGCGGGTGGGCGTCGCGGAGGGACACGAGGAGCCGCCGTCCCGCGGGAGTCTGCCGCGGGACGAACCACAGCGCCGCCGCCGCGGCGACCGGGACCGCGGACACGGCCGGCTGGGCGGGCGTGTCCGGCGCGGCCATCGGTGTGACCAGCAGCCCTGCCGCGATCGTGACGGGGACGGCGCACAGCAGGGCGCGCGCGGCTCGCCACCTGGTGCCGGACCGCAGCAGCCCCGCCTCGGCGGACCGGTCGCGCAGGGCGTCGAGGGCTCGGCGTACCCGGGGCACGGCGACCAGGGGCCGCAGGCCGAGGGGGCGGCGGAGCGAGACGTGGACGGCGAGCTGCAGCGGGTCGCGTATCGCGGTGGCCCAGCCGTCGGCCCGTACGGTGCCCTTGCGGCCGTTGGTGACCACGCCGCGCTGCTGCAGAGCGACGAGGGCCACCGTCACCGCGGCGCGGCGTCCGCCGCGCAGGAGGGCCACGATCTGCGGATCGGGGGTGTCGTGGGGCGCGGGCACGCCGGGCCGCAGGAGCAGGGCCGCGGCGGTGAGCAGTGCCCCCGCGGTGCCGATGAACCACCACATCTCGACGGGCATCGCGCCCACCTCCCCCGAGGCCGTGTCTGAGGCCGTGCGGGGAATATGCCCGTCCCGGAGGTATGCCGAAGCATGACAGAGGAGGATTCAGAGCTCTATTTGAGCTTCAGTCGGATTCGCGGTGTTACGCGCCTGTGGAAATCAGCTCGTCCGCCGGGGCGTTGACCGGTTGGGGGCAGCCGGTGAGGTCCATGACGAAGAGCGGGATGCCGAGTTGGTCCGCTCGGGCCCTGGCATCGTCCGCGTAGCCGGCGAGGGAGAAGAGGACGCTCGTCGACGAGGAGCTCAGCCCGTTCAGCCACAGGCATTCGACGGCGCGCAGCCCGGTGGGCCTGGTGGTGGGGTCGACCTGGGCGACCACGTCGGGGCCTTTGAGGTCTATGCCGGAAACGGGCCTGACCTCCGGCTGGATCACGTCGCGGAAGCCGAGCCACTTCAGATAGAGGGCGGCTGCGGTGACGGCGTCGCGTGCGGTGCGGATCGTGACGGGCCGGAACGACGGACGGGAGGCGACGGCCGTGCGCGGCAGCGGTAGGTGCGAGGAGCGCCGGGAGGGGCGCGGTCGCTCCGCCGGGCCGGGCGGAGCCGGTGTGCTGACCGGCCGGACCGGGATGCGCAGCACCGTGCCGCAGGGGCAGCCGAGCTCGGGCTGCGGCCACTGGGCCTTGCGCTCGCACTCGGCGCAGCGGACGGTGACCCAGTCGTCGCTCCAGGTGCGGTGCGTGATCGGCTCGGGGCGGGCGGCCCGCAGTAGCGGTGGCGCGACCGGGGCGCCGCAGGCGCACGGGTACACGGGCGCCGCGTACAGATGGTCGCGGCGGCAGACCGGGCAGCGCACCGGCATGCTCTCGCTCATCGCGGCCCCACTTTCCTTCCCGCGGTCCTGGCTGCGGTCCATCGTCGCTCAATGGCGGGGACTTGGCGAGGCACTTCGCGTACTCCGCCGCTCTGCAGCCCCGGTGTCCCGCTGCGGCCGTCCCTTGACGTCACCCGGGCCGCGTCCTACATTGCTTCCGTATAGTAAAACTTAACTTCCGCGATACGGAATAGATGCTCTCAGGTGGCGCGACAGAGCCCGTTCCGACCGTTCCGACCAGATCCGACAGGCCGAAGCAGGAGCACCCCATGCCTCGAATGACCGCCGCCCGTGCGGCAGTTGAGATCCTCAAGCGTGAAGGCGTCACCCACGCGTTCGGTGTGCCGGGCGCAGCGATCAACCCGTTCTACAAAGCCCTCCAAGCCGGTGGCGGGATCGACCACACCCTCGCTCGCCATGTCGAGGGTGCGTCCCACATGGCCGAGGGCTACACCCGGACCAACCCGGGCAACATCGGCGTCTGCATCGGCACCTCCGGCCCCGCCGGCACGGACATGATCACCGGCCTGTACTCGGCGATCGGCGACTCGATCCCGATCCTGTGCATCACCGGCCAGGCCCCCACCTCCGTGATCCACAAGGAGGACTTCCAGGCCGTCGACATCGCGTCGATCGCCAAGCCGGTCACCAAGGCCGCCACGACGGTCCTCGAGGCCGCCCAGGTCCCCGGTGTGTTCCAGCAGGCCTTCCACCTGATGCGCTCCGGCCGTCCCGGACCGGTCCTCATCGACCTGCCGATCGACGTCCAGCTCACCGAGATCGACTTCGACCCCGAGACCTACGAGCCGCTGCCGGTCTACAAGCCGTCCGCGACCCGCGCCCAGATCGAGAAGGCGATCACCTTCCTCCTGGAGTCCGAGCGCCCGCTGATCGTCGCCGGCGGCGGCATCATCAACGCCGACGCCTCCGACCTGCTCGTCGAGTTCGCCGAGATCACCGGCACCCCCGTGATCCCGACCCTGATGGGCTGGGGGACCATCCCGGACGACCACGAGCTCAACGCGGGCATGGTCGGCCTCCAGACCTCGCACCGCTACGGCAACGCGAACTTCCTCGAGTCCGACTTCGTCCTCGGCATCGGCAACCGCTGGGCCAACCGCCACACCGGCTACAAGCTGGACGTCTACACCAAGGGCCGCAAGTTCGTCCACGTCGACGTCGAGCCCACCCAGATCGGCAAGATCTTCGCCCCCGACTACGGCATCGCCTCCGACGCCAAGGCCGCGCTCGAGCTCTTCGTCGAGGTCGCCAAGGAGCTCAAGGCCGCGGGCAGGCTGCCCGACCGCGGCGCGTGGGTCGCCGCCACGCAGGACCGCAAGGCGACACTCCAGCGCCGTACGCACTTCGACAACGTGCCGCTCAAGCCACAGCGTGTGTACGAGGAGATGAACCGCGCCTTCGGCCCGGAGACCCGCTACGTCACCACGATCGGTCTCTCCCAGATCGCCGGCGCGCAGATGCTGCACGTCTACAAGCCGCGCCACTGGATCAACTGCGGTCAGGCCGGCCCCCTCGGCTGGACCATCCCGGCCGCGCTGGGTGTCGCCACCGCCGACCCCGAGGCGCAGGTCGTCGCCCTGTCCGGCGACTACGACTTCCAGTTCATGCTGGAGGAGCTGGCGGTCGGCGCGCAGCACCGCATCCCGTACGTCCACGTCCTCGTGAACAACTCCTACCTGGGCCTGATCCGCCAGGCGCAGCTCGGCCTGGACATCAACTTCCAGGTCAACCTGGAGTTCGAGAACCTCAACTCGCCGGAGCTGGGCGTCTACGGCGTCGACCACGTCAAGGTCGTCGAGGGCCTCGGCTGCAAGGCGATCCGGGTCACGGAGCCCGACCAGCTGCTGCCGGCCTTCGAGGAGGCGAAGAAGCTCGCCGCCGAGTACCGGGTGCCGGTCGTCGTCGAGGCGATCCTGGAGCGCGTCACGAACATCGCGATGAGCAAGACGGCGGACATCAGTGACGTGACCGAGTTCGAAGAGCTCGCCACGGAGCCGGGGCACGCCCCGACGGCGATCAAGCCGCTGAAGGTCTGACCTCCGCCGAACCATCCGGCGAAAGCCCGGTCCGCCTCGGGGCCGGGCTTTCGTCACTGCTGCGGGACACGTCCGACCGCTCAGCCGGCCGGTGCCGTCAGTTCCACCTCGAGCACCTGGTCGGAGCCGTCGGGCCGGCCGCCGTTGCGGTCGGTGTTCGTCGTGGACACCCACAGAGCGTTCTTGCCAGG
Source organism: Streptomyces sp. NPDC027962 (assembly GCF_055566095.1). NCBI lineage: Bacteria > Bacillati > Actinomycetota > Actinomycetes > Kitasatosporales > Streptomycetaceae > Streptomyces > Streptomyces sp. NPDC027962. Next base: position 84,165 of record NZ_JBVHTA010000005.1, on the reverse strand, counting down.
AACCTTCTCGACGGTGCGCAGCCGTCCGTACGTGCCCTTGAAGTACGCCACCGGGGTGCCCGCCGCCGTGCCGTCGACGGGGATGTGCCACAGCCGCTTGCCGCGCATCGCGGCCATGTAGAGAGCGCCGTCGGCGTAGGCGAGGCCGCTCGGCGACGCTTCCGCGACCGCCCAGTGCGCCTTGGGGTCGGTCATCCCCTCGGTTTCGCAGGGCCCTTCGCACGTGGGCCAGCCGTAGTTCTTGCCGGGTTCGATGAGATTCAGCTCGTCGCTGGTGTCCGAGCCGATCTCGGCCACCCACAGGCGGCCCTGCGCGTCCCAGGCCAGGCCCTGGGGGTTGCGGTGGCCGTAGGAGTGGACATGGGTGCCGAAGGGGTTGCCGGGCGCGGGCTCGCCCTCCGTGGTCATCCGCAGGATCTTCCCGTTGAGGGATTTCCTGTCCTGCGCGAGGGCGCGCCGGTTGCCGTCGCCCGTCGCGGCGTACAGATAGCCGTCGGGGCCGAACTTCAGACGTCCGCCGTTGTGGATCCGGTCCTTCTTGATCCCGGTGAGCAGCGTTGTGTACCCGTCCAGCGTGGAACCGTCGTACGTCATCCGCGCGACCCGGTTGTCCGCCGAGGTCGTGTGCAGGATGTAGACGTAGTGGTCCTCCTCCCAGGTGGGCGACACAGCGATGCCCAGGACACCGTCCTCGGCCCCGGTGGTCACCGAGTCGGGGACGCTGCCCACGACTGTCTTCGTCCCGTCCTGGGCGAGCTTGAAGATCTTGAACGTCTCGCGCTCGCTGATCAGCGCGGAGCCGTCCGGCAGCCAGCTCAGCCCCCACGGGGTGGTCCACTCGGTCGAGACGGTACGCACCTCGCCCGGTTCCGTTTGCCCATGGCTGCCGGCCGGCATTCCCCCGGGCGGTGCGGCCGCGCCGGCACCTGGGCCGGCGAAGCCCACCAGCAGGCCGGCGACCATGACCCCCACGGTGCTCACAGAGCGGAGCGACGGTCTTCTCGCAGGCTTGCGGCGAGTCGTAGGAGTGGACACGGGCATCCTCCAGGAAGGCTCGGCAATGATCACCGGGAGCGTAGGCACGCGTCGTGTGACGACACGTCAGACGGCTCCGGCGGGTCACACGGTCGGCCCGCCCCCGGTTGCCCCGTCCCAGATGCCTGCCGATGCTGCGGTGGGGGACGCCACCGTCATCCGAAGGGCAGGACAACCATGACGGCCACACCCGAGGAAACGACCACCGGCCCCGATCGGGCAACGCGCGGCGAAGCGACCACGTACATCGAGGAATCGGCCTGGCGCCGGCCCGAGTACGCGGTCGTGGAGACCGCGCTCGAGGTCACTGCCTACTCCCTGGCCACCCGCTAGCGACGCCACGGACATGCTGCTCAAGGTGCTGGGCACCGCAGCAGGCGGCGGCGTACCGCAGTGGAACTGCGCCTGCCGCGAATGCGCCGGCGCACGGACACACCCCCGGCGACGCCGCCGCCACGCCGCACTCGCCGTGCAGGCCGACGAGGGCCACTGGTATCTCGTCAACGCGACCCCGGACATCGGCGAACAGATCGAAGGCTGTCCCGAACTGCATCCGGGCCCCGGGCAGCGCCGCACACCGGTGGCGGGAGTCGTGCTGACCGACGCCGAACTCGACCACACACTCGGCATCGCCCGGCTGCGGGAAGCCGAACGACTGGAAGTGATCGCGACCGCCGCCGTACGCGAAGCGCTACGGGACCATCGGCAACTGGACTCCCTCCTCACCCCGTACACCGAACTGACCTGGCGTGACCTCCCGGCAAAGGGCAGGGCCCAGCCACTCGCCCCGGGCTCCGCGATTCACATCAGCGCCGTCCCGGTCTCCGCCAAACGGCCCCGCTACGCCGCGGCGGACCCGACTGCGGCGGACGACTGCGGCGACTGGGTGACGGCCCTGCGGCTCACCGACCGCGCCACCGGCCGCACCGCTGTCTACGCACCCGCGCTCGGCACATGGCCGCAGGCGCTGGAGGAGGCCGTGGCGGAAGCGGACTGCGTCATCCTCGACGGCACCTTCTGGGACGACGACGAGCCCCGGCGCGCGAACTTCTCGACCCGCGGCGCCACCGCCATGGGCCATCTGCCGATCGACGGGCCGAACGGCACGGCACGGCGCCTCGCCCCCCTGCCCGGCAGGCGTCTGTACACACACCTCAACAACACGAACCCGCTGATCGACCCCGCCGCGCCACAGCACAAGGCGCTGGCCCGGCTGGGAATCGAAGTGGCCGCCGACGGAATGGAGATCGTGCTGTGAGCGTCGTGGCAGTGGAAACAGAACGGCCCTGGAGCCGTTCGGAGTTCGAGGAGCAGCTGCGCGCGGTGGCCGAGCAGCGCTACCACGACCGCCACCCCTTCAACGTGCGCATGCACGAGGGGACACTGAGCCCCTCCGACGTGCGCCGGTGGATCACCAACCGCTTCCACTACCAGCAGCACATCCCGGTCAAGGACGCACTGATCACCGCGAAGCTCGGGACGCCGGAACTCCGGCGCATGTGGATCCGCCGCATCGAGGACCACGACGGGCGCGAGGACGACGAAGGCGGCATCGAGCGGTGGCTGCGGCTGGGCGAGGCGGCCGGCCTGGACCGGACGGGCCTGCTGTCCGGCAGCGGCGTGCTGCCAGGTGTCCGGCTCGCGGTCGAGGGATACGTCAACTTCTGCCGGCTGCGGCCGGCGCTGGAAGCCGTCGCCGCCTCGCTCACCGAACTGTCCGCCCCGGATCTCATGCGGCGGCGCATCGACGCCTTCGAACGGCACTATCCGTGGATCGACGCCGAGGGCCTGGTCTACTTCCGGGCACGCGTCAGCCAGGGCCGGCGGGACAGCGGCCAGGCGATGAACCTGGTGCTGCGCTGGGCGCGTGACCGGGCCGCACAGGAACAGGCGGTCGCGGCACTCGCCTTCAAGTGCGACGTGCTCTGGGCGCTGCTGGACGCCGTGGACCACGCGGGGCCGGAGGGTCCGCGATGACCACGGTCCCCGCACAGGTGGAGCCGCGATGGTGCCCGGTGCTCGCCCCCGCCGTCGTGCTGCGACACGACCGGGTTCGCCGCACCGACCTGCTGGTGATGCCCGAGCGTGTCGTCGTGCTGCAGGGCCACGCCGGCGACATCCTGCGGCTGTGCGACGGGCGCGAGGTCAGCGGCATCGTCGACGCACTGCAAACCCGCTTCCCCGGCGCGCCGGTGGCCACCGACGTTCCCGTGTTCCTGCGGCGGCTGCGCGACGAGGGCTGGCTGCGATGACCGGCGTGCCGCCCCCCTGGGCGCTGCTCGCCGAGCTGACCCACGCCTGCCCGCTGCGCTGCCCGTACTGCTCCAATCCGCTGGAGCTGACCCGGCGATCCCGTGAACTGTCGACGGTTCAGTGGCGGGACGTCATGCGGCAGGCCGGGGAACTCGGAGTGGTGCAGACGCATCTGTCCGGCGGGGAACCGCTGTTGCGTCCCGATCTGGAGGCGATTGTCCGCGCCGCGGAGGCGGCCGGCGTGCACACCCAGCTGGTCACCAGCGGGCTGGGCCTCGACGAGGCACGGTTGGCGGCACTCGTGGAGGCGGGGCTGCGCAGTGTCCAGCTGTCGGTCCAGCACGCCGACCCGTCGGCCTCCGAACGGATCGCAGGGCGCCGCTCGTTCGAGGCGAAGGAACGAGCCGCAGAGCGGGTGCGGGCGGCAGGACTGCCTCTCGGCGTCAACGTCGTGCTGCACCGCGACAACCTCGACGCCCTCGACGACGTCGTGGAACTGGCGCTGTCCTGGGGCGCGGACCGTATCGAACTGGCCAACACGCAGTTCTACGGCTGGGCGCTGCTCAACCGCGCGGCGCTCATGCCCAGTCGCGCCCAGCTGTCCCACGCCTCGGAGGCTGTTCAGCGGTGGCGTGAGCGACTGTCCGGGCGCACGGAGCTGGTGTGGGTCGTTCCCGACCACGTCGAGGGTGTCGCGAAGCCGTGCATGGGGGGCTGGGGCGCCGTATCGCTCACCGTCACGCCCGACGGAACCGTGCTGCCCTGCCCGGCGGCGGCGACGCTGCCGGGTCTGGACCCTCCGCATGTCGGCGACCGGACACTCGCCTGGATCTGGGAACACTCCGCCGCCTTCAGCCGGTACCGGGGCACCGACTGGATGAGCGAACCGTGCCGTACCTGTCCGCGGCGCGACGAGGACTTCGGCGGCTGCCGCTGCCAGGCGTACGCGATCACCGGCGACGCCGCCCGTACCGACCCCGCGTGCCGGCTGTCACCCGACCACGGCCTCATCCGGGCCGCCGCCCCTGCCGACGGGGAAGCCACCGGCCTCGTGTACCGGGGGCCGGGGGCGCCGCGCGGATGGTCTGAGGCGGGGAAAAGGATCAGGGCCTGACCTCTGTGCGAAGGCCAGGCCCTGATCGTCGAACGCGGAGTGCGGGACCGTACCGACTCCGCGCCCGGGCTGTGCAGTTGATACCGCCCGACGGTGCGAGGCTGGCGCGACAGGACGTTCGCGCCGCCGGGCGGGGCTTTGGTGGGGCCGTCGGACGGAGTCCGGCGACAGGAAGGGGACCGCGGCGGGACGATTGGCTGTTCCGGTTCCGTCCTTCAGGTCAGAACGGAACCGGAACGCCTTCACCACCGCACTGGCATCGCACGACCGCCGCGGTCCTCACTTCCGCCCGCTGGAGGACCACCCCTCATCCGGGTCCGCCGAGCGGGCGCACGCCCCGGGGCCGACTGTCCGTCAGCCCCTGGGCGCAGCCTTGTGGTCAGTCCTCGCGCAGGGCGCGGACCGCCTCCTCCACGCGCTTGCCGTACTCGGGGTCGGCGGCGTGGAAGTGGGCCAGGTTCTTCTCGATCACGTCGTCGCGCGTGACCTGGGACAGGCCGCCCGCGATGTTCGCGATCAGACGGCCCTTCTCGTCCTTTGACATCAGGCGGTACAGCTCACCGGCCTGGAAGAAGTCGTCGTCCTTGACGTGGGCGGGCGCGGCGTGGGTGCCGACCCAGCCGGTGACGGCGAGCGGCGCGGAGAGCGCGGCGTCGGTCTGGGCGGGACCCGAGTAGGAGTTGGGCTCGTAGTTCTTGTCGTGGCGCGAGCCGTTGCGGGTGGCCATCAGGCCGTCCCGGCCGTAGTTGTCGGCAGACCCCCCAAGAACGGCCTTCGGCGCGTTCACCGGCAGCTGGGTGTGGTTGACACCGAGGCGGTAGCGGTGGGCGTCGGCGTAGGCGAACAGCCGGCCCTGGAGCATCTTGTCCGGCGAAGGGCCGATGCCGGGAACGAAGTTGTTCGGGGAGAACGCGGCCTGCTCGACCTCCGCGAACACGTTGTCCGGGTTGCGGTCGAGGACCAGGCGGCCCACCCGCTGCAGCGGGTAGTCGGCGTGCGGCCACACCTTGGTCAGGTCGAACGGGTTGAAGCGGTAGTCGGCCGCCTCGGCCGCCGGCATGATCTGCACGTACAGGGTCCAGGACGGGTTCACGCCGCGCTCGATGGCCTGCAGCAGGTCCGTCTGGTGCGAGTTGGCGTCCTTGCCGACCAGTTCCGCGGCCTGCTCGGACGACAGGGAGCGCACACCCTGGTTCGTCTTGAAGTGGTACTTCACGAAGAAGGCCTCGCCCGCCTCGTTGGTCCACTGGTAGGTGTGGGAACCGTAGCCGTTCATGTGACGGTACGAGGCGGGGATGCCGCGGTCGCCCATCAGCCAGGTCACCTGGTGCGTCGCCTCGGGGGCGTGCGCCCAGAAGTCCCAGACGTTGTCCGGCTCCTGCTTGCCGGTGAACGGGTCACGCTTCTGGGAGTGGATGAAGTCGGGGAACTTGATGGGGTCCTTGATGAAGAACACCGGGGTGTTGTTGCCGACGAGGTCGTAATTGCCCTCTTCGGTGTAGAACTTCACCGCGAAGCCGCGGGGGTCGCGGACCGCGTCCGCACCGCCGAGGGAGTCGGCGACGGTGGAGAAGCGCAGGAACGTCTCGGTCCGCCTGCCGACCTCGGAGAGGAAGTCCGCCTTGGTGTACCCGGTGACGTCGTCGGTCACCTCGAAGTACCCGTACGCGCCGGAGCCGCGGGCGTGCACCACACGCTCCGGGATGCGCTCACGGTTGAAGCGCGCGAGCTTCTCCAGCAGGTGCTGGTCCTGCAGGAGGATGGGGCCACCGACGCCGGCGGTGGCGGAGTTCTGATTGTCGGCGACGGGGGCGCCGGACTCGGTCGTAAGCACGCGCTTCGACATCGTGACCTTCCGTACGGGAGCTGCACTGGGTGACGGTTCGAGGAGCGTAGATACGCTCCGAACGAAACGTCAACAGTTTGTTGAAATCGAGAGATGGTGTTCCGGTCGGTGTCGGCGCCTGGGCGCGACAGGACAGGTGTCAGCGCCGACACCGACCGGAAGTCGGGGGGCACGGCCGGCCCGGGCAGGGGGCCTGCGGTGGCCGGGTGTCGTCAGACCTGCCGGCCGGAGAGGCGCTCGACCGAGCGCAGCAGCGCCGAGTGGTCCAGGCCGCCGTCGCCCTGGGTGCGCAGGGAGGCGACCAGCTGGGCGACGACCGCACCGACGGGCAGCGCGGCGCCGACGTTGCGGGCGGCGTCGGTGACGATGCCCATGTCCTTGTGGTGCAGGTCGATCCGGAAGCCGGGCTTGAAGTCCCGGTTCAGGAAGTTGTCCTTCTTGCGGGTCAGGACGGTCGAGCCGGCCAGACCGCCGCCCAGGACGTCGAGCGCGGCCTGCAGGTTCACGCCGGACTTCTCCAGGAATACCACCGCCTCCGCGCACGCCTGGATGTTGACGGCGACGATCAGCTGGTTGGCGGCCTTGACCGTCTGGCCGGAGCCGTGCGGGCCGCAGAGCACGATGGTCTTGCCGAGGGCCTCGAGGATCGGCTTCGCGGTGTCGAAGTCGGCCTGCTCGCCACCGACCATGATCGAGAGCACGGCCTCGATCGCGCCGGCCTCGCCGCCGGAGACGGGGGCGTCGAGCACGCGGATGCCCTTGTCCGCGGCGTTCTTCGCCAGGTCGACGGAGGTCTGCGGGGTGATCGAGGACATGTCGATCAGCAGCGCGCCCTGCTTGGCGTTCTCGAGGATGCCGTCGGGGCCGTAGGCGATGGCCTCGACCTGCGGGGAGGCGGGGACCATGGTGATGACCACGTCGGCGTCCTCGACGGCCTCCGCGATCGAGTCGGCAGCGGTGCCGCCGGAGGCGGAGAGGCGGTCCAGCTTGTCCTGCTCCAGGGTGAAGCCGGTGACGGAGTAGCCGGCCTTCAGCAGGTTCTCGGACATGGGGGAGCCCATGATTCCGAGTCCGATCCACGCGATCTTGGGGAGATTGCTCATGGTGAGGGTGCCTTCCTAAAAGCTCTGTTGCGTCAGCTCGTCAATGGGGTCGACCGGTCAGCGGGCCGCGCGGGCCTCGGCGGGGAGCCAGTCGAAGGAGTCCGCGCTCGGGCGGTCGCCGGCCTTGTACTCCAGGCCGACCCAGCCCTCGTAACCGGCCTTCTTCAGCTCGTCGAGGAGCTGCTCCAGCGCGAGCGAGCCGGTGCCCGGCGCGCCGCGGCCCGGGTTGTCGGCGATCTGGACGTGGCCGGTCTTGCCGGCGTAGGCCTCGATGACCTGGGAGACGTCCTCGCCGTTCATGGACAGGTGGTAGATGTCCAGCAGGAACTTGGCGTTGCCGAGGCCGGTCGCCGCGTTGACCTTGTCGATGACCTCGATCGCGGCCGGGGCGCTGACCAGCGGGTACAGCGGCGACTCCGGCTTGTTCAGGGTCTCGACCAGCAGGATCGCGCCGACACGGTCGGCCGCGCGGGCCGCGAGTGCCAGGTTCTCCAGGGCGAGGGTGTCCTGGATCTGCGGGGCGACGCCGTCCACGCGGTTGCCGTAGAGGGCGTTGAGCGCCTTGCAGCCCACCGAGGCGGCGAAGTCGGCCGCCACCTCGATGTTGTCGCGGAAGCGGTCGGACTCCGCGCCCGGCACGGAGAGCGCGCCGCGGTCGGGGCCGGGCAGCTGCCCGGCGTAGAAGTTCAGGCCCACCAGCCGGGTGCCGGCGTCGTCGAGCGCCTTCTTGAGGGCGTCGAGCTCCGCCTGCGGCGGGGTGGGGGTCTCGATCCACGGCCACCACAGCTCGACCGCGGTGAAGCCGGCCGCGGCGGCGGCCGCGGGGCGCTCCAGCAGCGGGAGTTCCGCGAAGAGGATCGAGAGGTTCACGTCGAAGCGGTGGTCGCTGTATCCCATGGGGTTTGCGCCCCTTCCGTATTGCGGAAGTCTCTTTCTGTCTGACGGAATAATCGCCGGGTGGGGAGAAGGCTGTCAAGAGCGGCCACAAAAAAGCGCCCCCCGAGCGGGCCGTCGGAAGGCGGGTCATGCCTTCTTCCGTCCCAGCTCGGGAGGCGTGCGGGGGGCCGGGGGCGTCCCCCCGCGTCTCAGGGGCGCTCCTCAGAGCGCGTCGACGGCACTCACCTTCCAGCCGCCGGACGTACGCGTCATCGTCAGCCGGACCCGGTTCAGATCGACCCGAGAACCGGTGACCTGCGTACTGGTGGTGACTTGGTTGACGAACAGCAGCACCACGGCCCGGTCAGGGGACACGGAGACCACCGAAACAGCGGGCGCGCCGCCGTCCGGGGGCGCGACCACGCTCGCCTTGACGACCCCGCGGTACTTCTTCGCGGTGGGCCCCACCACCTTGCTCGTGGTCCTGCCGTACTCCTCCGCGAACGCGCCGGTCAGATGGCCGCGAGCCGCGGCGAAGTCCTTGTCCAGCCTGCGGTGGTCGTACGACAGCACCACCGGCGCCGCCTTCCGCGCCGCCGCGACCGCCTGCGCCCGGGCCGCGTCGGTATGCCGCCCCTCGGCGTACTCCCACCCCAGCACGCCCGCGGCGGTCAGCCCGAGGACCAGCAGGACGGCGAGCAGGGCGCAGAGCCGCGCCCGGCGCCGGCGCCGGCGGCGCTCCGGAAGGAGCGCCGTCGCCTCCCCCGCCGCCACGACGGGCCCCACGTGCTGGTTCTCGTCCCGGCGGGCCTGCGAGGCGTCGTCGGGTGCCTCGAGCCGCCGGGGAGCCGGGCCGCGCGGCGCATCGAGCACGGCGGAAGCGCCCGGGCCCGGCCGGACGCGGTCCGACCGCTTGGCGGCCGCACGCGCGGCCGCCGACATGGCGCGACGGCCGGTAGAGGTGGAGCCACGGCCCCGGATGGTCGGGTTCGCCACGGTCTTGCTCCTCACTGCTGCGGGTACGGGTGTGCGCTCGGGTGTGCCGCCCGCCGGGTCAGCCGACGAACTCGACATCGGACGCCAGCCAGCGGCCCTTCTCGAGCACGAGGTCGATCTGCAGCCGGTAGGTACGGGACTGCCCCTCCGGCGCGGCCTTGTTCGTCACCTTGCTGTCGGCGACGACCAGCACCCGTGCCGAGCGCTCGTCGGCCCGCGCTATGCCCGCCTCGAGCACCTGCCCCTCGGAGACGGACCTGTTGGCGGCGACCAGCTTGGTCAACTCGCCGGTCTGCGCGGCGAACTGCTCCTTGAAGTCGCCGGTCGCGCCCTTCAGCACGTTCGCGCTGTCCCGTTCGTAGTGCCGGTAGTCCAGCGATGTGAAATTCAGCGCGGACTGGCGGGCGGCGGCCAGGATGTCCTGGTGCCGGCGGACCTCCGCCCGCTGCTCGTACACCTGGAGGCACAGCCAGCCGCTGAGCGCCGTCACGGCGACGGTCGCCACGGCCAGCGTCACCGCCAGTGCCCTGCCGCGCCCCGCAGCGCCGGCAAGCCTGCCGCCGAGCCGCCGCAGCAGAATTGCCGGTCGCGGGAGGACACCGCCCGCGCTCATGCCATCGGTCCCACGAGCAGCCATTGCCACGAGTCCTTTCCGAACGTGCTCTGTTCTCCGCCCGTCGAGCCGATCTCGAGGAGCGTGCCGCCCGGCCCGGCGAGGGTGCCGGTCTCCGGGTCGTACGGGGTGACGTGTGCCGCCTGCCGCGCGCCGCCGGACCCTGAGGGGCCGGGCGCGTTCTGGGCGCCGCGCACCGAGGTACCGCTGCCGCGCGGCTCGGTGCAGCGTGCCCGGGTGTTGGCGGGCCGCTCCGAGGTGTCCGCCGGGTCGCGCCGCTGGGTGCCGTATCCCCGGCGGCAGGACGGCGGGTCGTCGGCGTTCACAACCATGCCGAAGTGGGTGGTGCCGTCGCCGGGGATCACGGTGTAGCTGCCGGCGACGATCACCGGGAACGTCACCAGCGCCTGCTCCACCCCCGGCAGGCGGGCCACGGTGACCTGGCCGCCGCTGATCAGATTGGAGAGCAGCACCGGCAGATGCGTCTCGTTGGACTTCAGCAGCGAGTCCACCTCCTGCGCCGCCGGGGCGCTGTTGCCGACCAGCCGCCGCAGATCGCCGTCACGCGCCTTCAGCTCCGCGGTGAGCGCGGCCAGGTCGCGGGAGAACGACTTGATCGCCGACCCCTTGTCGCTCTGGGTCTTCAGCACCACCCGCGAGTCCTCGATGAGCGAGGTCGTCTCGGGAAGGTTCTCCGAGGCCGACTCGACCAGCAGGTTTCCGGAGTCCACCAGCTTGCTCAGATGCGGCCCGGTGCCGGCGAAGGCCTTGCCGAGTTCGTCGACCGTGACCCGCAGATCGTCCTTGCCGACCGAGTCGACCAGCCGGTCCAGGCTGAGGATGGGCGCCGTCGTGGGCAGCGGGACCCTGGTGTCGGCGCGCGGGATCTCGGTCCCCTCGTGCAGATACGGGCCGCCGGAGCGGCGCGGCTGGAGGTCGACGTACTGCTCGCCGACCGCGGAACGGTTCGCCACCACGGCCAGCGTGTCCGCCGGTATCCGGGTCCCGTCCTCGATGTCCAGCGCCACCGAGACACCGTCCGGGCCGGCGAGCCGCAGCTCACCGACCCGGCCCACCGGAACGCCCCGGTAGGTGACCTCGGCACCCTGGAAGATGCCTCCGGAGTCGGCGAAGTCGGCCCGCACCGTGTAGCCGCGGTCGAGCAGGGCGTCGACGAGGCCGGTGTAGCGGGCTCCGACGTACGAACACCCGACGGCGGTGACCGCGGCGAAGGCGATCAACTGGGCCCTGACCGTACGTGTGATCACGGCTGCATCCCCTTCAGCATCAGCTCGGCCAGTGCCAGATCGATCCCCGCGGCCAGTCGGCGTCCGTCGCCGGACGCGCTCTCGTAGGAGGCGTGGCTGCCGGTGCACACCGGCGGACACAGCGGTCCGTCGCCGCCGGGGGACGTGGGCGCGCCCGGCGTCGGTGCGCCGGGAACCTCGGGGGGCGCGGTCGGCAGAGGCGCTTCCGGCAGGCCGGGCACCCCGGGCAGGCCGGGCGTGCGGGGAAGCTCCGGCAGCTCGGGCTCGTCCGGGGCGCCCGGTTTCTTCGGTTCCTCGGCGAGATTGCCGTAGATGCTCGCGAGGTCCAGATCCGCGGTGATCTTGAGGTTGACGTAGTCGCCCTTGATGGCGCCGGTCGCGTTCCGGGGGAACGGATAGGTCGTCAGGATCTCCAGCGAGTTGGGCAGATCGCTGCCGGCCTTGTTCAGCTCCTGCAGGATCGGCTGCAGGCTCCTGAGATTGGCCACCGTGTCCGCGCGTGAGGTGTTGATCACCTTGGTGCCCGTCTTCCCGAGCTCCGAGAGCGAGGTGAGCATCGCCGTCAGATTGCGGCGCTGGTCGGCCAGTACCTTCAGCGCGCCGGGCATCGTGTCCACGGCCTGTGCGATCGTCTTCTTCTCAGCGGCCAGCCGCTTCGCCAGCCGGTCGATCCCCTTGAGCGCCCGGACGATCTCCTTGCGCTGCTTGTCGAGTCCGCCGATGAACGTGTCCAGCTCGCCGAGCAGGTCCTTGACCCGGTTCTCCCGGCCCTCCAGCGCCTTGTTCAGCTCCACGGTGATCGTCTTGAGCTGTGCCACACCGCCGCCGTTCAGCAGCGCGGAGAGCGCGGAGAGCACCTCCTCGATCTCGGGGTTGCGCCCGGTGCGCGACAGCGGGATGCGCGCACCGTCGGTGAGCCGCCCCTCGGCTTCGATGCCGGCCGGCGGGGACAGGGCCACGTACTTCTCACCGAGCATGCTGGTCTGCCGCAGATCGGCGACGGCGTTGCCGGGCAGCTTCACATCGTCCGCGATACGCAGCCGCACCCGGGCGTGCCAGCCGACCAGCTCCACCTTCTCGACCGCGCCCACGGTGACGTTGTTGACCTTCACCGCCGACTGCGGGACCAGGTCGAGGACGTCCCTGAAGTAGGCCGTCACGTGGTAGGCGTTGCCGTCGGCCGCCGCGCCGCCGGGCAGGTTCACGTCGTACAGGCCGTTGAAGTCGCAGCCGGTGAGCAGCACGGAGCCCATGGCCGTCACCAGGGCCACGGCCCTGCGCCTGCGGGGTGCACTCATGCGCGTGCCTCCAGGATTCCGCCGAGCGTCCGGTCGACCTGGCCGGTGCCCGACACGGGGCCGGACTTCGGCACCTTGGGCAGCGAGTCGAACAGCTTGTCCAGCTCCGCGCAGTCGGGGTTCTTGCCCCCTGCGTCGCCGGTGGTCTTCAGCAGCGAGCACAGCAGCGCCGCCGGGTCCTGCGGATGGTCGGGGTTGTTGCGGGTGTCGAGGGTGCCGGACGAGGGGTTGTAGGCGTTCTGGAGGTTCGACAGGCCGGCGGGCGCGACCTCCAGCAGCTCCGCCAGCGCCGCCCGCTGGGTGACCAGCACCTTGGTGACCTTGCTGAGTCCCTTCACGTCCTCGGTCAGCGCCTTCTTGTTGTTCTTCACGAACTTCGACACGTCGCCGAGCGCCACCCCCAGGTGCTTGAGCGCCGCCGCGAGGTCCTTGCGCTCCCCGGCGAGCTGGTCGGCGACCGCGGCGAGACTGTCGTTGAACGACCGCACGCTCTTGTCGTCGGCGGCGAGCGCCGCGGTGAACACCTGCAGGTTGCGTACGGTGCCGAACAGGTCCTGCCTGCCGTCGGACAGCGTGGTGACCGCGAGGGACAGGTCCTCCACCGTCTGGTGCATCTGTTCGCCCTGGCCGTCGAGATTGTCGGCGCTCACCCCCAGCAGCCGCGAGAGCGAGCCGTCCTTGTTGGCACCCTTGGGACCGAGCGCCTCGGCCGTCGTGTGCAGGCTGTCGAAAACCCGGTCCAGCTCCACCGGCACCGCCGTGCGGCTCTCCGGGATCACCGCGCCGTCGCGCATCACGGGCCCGCCCTGGTACACCGGCAGCATCTGCACGTAACGGTCGCTGACGACCGAGGAGTTGATGATGGCGGCCCGGGCGTCGGCCGGGATCCTGCGCCCGGGTTCGTACTCGAGCTCCACCCGCACCCTGCCGCCCTCGGGGACGATCTCGGTGACCTCACCGACGCGTACGCCGAGCACCCGCACGTCGGAGCCCGGGTAGATGCCCACCGTGCGCGGGAAGTACGCGGTGACGCGCATCGGTTCCTCGCGCGGCCACAGCACGACCGCGGCGCAGACCAGCAGCGCCGTGGCGACGGCGGCGGCCGTCAGCCGGGCCGTACGGCCCTTCGGGTTGAAGCGGATGCGGCCCTTCATCGCGACCCTCCTGTCCGGGGGACCACCGGAGCGGCGACCATGTTCTGGATGTAGCTGTCGAACCAGCGGCCGTTGCCGAGGGTGTTGGTGAAGACCCGCACATAGGGCGCGAGCAGCGCGACGCTGCGGTCGAGGCTCGCCTGGTTGCGCTCCAGCATCCGCACCACCTGGTTCAGCCCTTCGAGCGCCGGGCCGATCTCCTTCTCGTTGTCCTTGACGAGGCCGGACAGCTGGATGCCGAGCGCCGCCGAGCTCTTGAGCAGCGCATGGATGGCCGCCCGGCGCCGGGATATCTCCTTGAAGAGTGCGTCGCCGTCCTTCACCAGGGTGGTGAACTCACCGGAGCGTTCCGCGAGCACCTTGGTGACCGAATTGCTGTGCTTCAGCAGCTCGCGCAGGTCCTCGTCACGCGAGGCCACCGTCTTCGAGATCTTCGACAGTCCCTTGATCGAGGCGCGCACCTCCTCCGGTGAGTCCTCGAAGGTCGTCGAGATGGTGTCCAGGGCCTTCGCCAACTGCTCCGTGTCGACCTTTTCGCTGGTGGTCGTCAGATCACTGAAGGCCTGGACGACGTCGTACGCCGGTGTCGTGCGCTCCAGCGGGATCTCGCTGCCGGGCCGCAACTGTCCGGACCCCTTCGGCTGCAGGGCCAGGTACTTCGCGCCCAGGATCGTCTTGATCCGGATGGCCGCGCCGGTCCTCGTGCCGAACTCAGGCTTGCCCTTGATCTTGAAGGTGACCTTCACATGGTCGCCGGCGAGACCGACCTCGTCGACCTTGCCGACCTTCACCCCCGCGATCCGCACCTCGTCACCGGGCTTGAGCCCGCCGGCCTCGGAGAAGGCCGCGCTGTACGTCTCCCCGTTGCCGATCACCGGCAGGCTGTCGGCGTTGAACGCGGCGGTCGTCAGCAGGCCGAGCGCGGTGACGCCGACCGCGCCGATCACCACCGGGTTCCGGTCACGGAACGGTGTCGTACGGGGGAAGAGCCGTATCCTCATCCGCCGCACCTCGCCCGTGCCACGTGCAGCTCCGGAGTGATCACCTCTCGGGTCTTCGGCAGCACGATCCGGCCGTCGAAGTCACAGAGGTAGAAGTTGAACCAGGAACCGTACGAGGCGGTCCCCGTCAGCTTGTTGAGCTTGTTCGGCAGCCGCTTCAGCACGCCCTCCACGGTCTTCTCGTTGTCGTTCAGCGTCTTGGTGAGGTCCCTCAGCTCGGCGATGTCGCCCTTCAGCGGCGGCCGGGCGTCCTCGAGCAGACCGGAGGTCGCCTCGGTCAGCGAGCCGATGTTCTCCAGCGAGGACCCGATCGGCTTGCGGTCGGCGGACAGTCCGGAGATCAGCCGCTGCAGCTGCTTGAGCAGCCCGGAGAACCGGGCGCCGCGCTTGTCGAGGGTCTGCAGCGTGGTGTTGAGGTTGTCGATCACAGAGCCGATCAGCTCGTCCCGGTCGGCGAGGGTCGTGGTCAGGGACGCGGTGTGCGCCAGCAGGCTGTTGACCGTTCCGCCCTCGCCCTGAAGCGTCTTGATGATGTTGGTGGCGAGCTGGTTGACGTCTTTCGGGCTGAGCGCGGCGAACAGCGGCTTGAAGCCGCCCAGCAGCGCGTTCAGGTCGAGCGCCGGCTGGGTCCGGGCCAGCGGGATCGTCGCACCCGGCTTCAGCCGGGTCCCGTCGCCCGCGCCCTCGGTGAGCGCCACATAGCGCTGCCCCACCAGGCTCCGGTAGCGGATGACCGCCCCGGTGCTGGTCAGCAGTGGCCGGTCGCGGGTGACGGAGAACGTCACCTCGGCCAGCGTCCGGTCCTTGATCCTTATGGCCTCGACCTCGCCGACGCGCACTCCCGCGACGCGGATGTCGTCGCCCTCCTCCAGGCTGGTGACATCGCTGAACACCGCGCGATAGGTGTGTTCCGGGGCGAAGGAGATGTTGACGATCGTCGCCGCGAGCAGTGTCGTCGCCAGGATCGTCACCACGGCGAACAGCAGGAACTTGACCAGCGGGCCGGTGACCCGGGTGGCTCGTGACGCCTTCATGCCACACTCACCGCCGTCCCGCGCGCCATGGGCCCGAAGAGAAGCGTCGCCACCGCGGGCACCCGGTCGGCCGGCACCCCGAGCACCGGCGCGACCAGCGAGCCGACGGCCCGCTGCTCGGCCGCCGTCGCGGAGACCGAGCCGCCTGAGGGCGGGCCGCCGGCAGCGACGTCCTTCGTACCGTCGTCGAGCTTGGTGTGTCCCGCCGGCACGGAAGGATCGGGGATGCTTCTGCAGTCGGGGCCGGAGCGCTCGGCATAGCGCGGTTCCTCACCAGGTCGGTACGCGGGTCGCGGATGGACGAATTCGAGGGTGATGCGCATCTCGCCGCCCCGGAACGCCTTCTCCGACTCCCTGCCCTGGCGCTCCAGGCCTTCCAGCAGACACGGGTACTCGGGCGCGTAGCGGGCGAAGAGGTCGAGGGTCGGGCGGGAGACGCGGCCCAGGGTGATCAGCCGCTCCCCGTTGTCGTCGAAGAACTTCTCCGCCGTGCCGGCGACCCTCGCCGTCCCGGTGAGGGCGGCGGCCAGCTGCTCCCGCTTCTCCACCACGGTGCGGCTGGTGGTGATCGAGTTGCGCAGGATCCGCATCAGGTCCGGTGCCGCGTCCCCGTACACCTCCGCGACGTCCGCGAACCGCGAGATGTCCTCCTGGAGCGACGGCAGGTGCGGGTTCAGCCTGCTCAGATAGCGCTCCAGCCGTACGAGGTTGTCGCCGATACGGTCGCCGCGCCCCTCCAGAGCGGTGGAGAACGCGTGCAGCGTCGCGTTGAGATCCGCGGGCCGCACGGTGCGCAGCAGCGGCAGCAGGTCGTTCATCAGATGCTGCACCTCGATGCCTGCCCGGGTGCGGTCCTGTGTGATCACGTCCCCGGCCCGGATGTGCCGGCCCGAGGAGCCGCCGGGCACCACCAGGTCGACGAACTTCTCGCCGAAGAGCGTCTTCGGCAGCAGCCGGGCGTGCACATCGGCCGGGATGCGCGGCACGTGCTCGGGCTTCAGCGCGATGTCCAGCGTCGCCTTCTCCCCGTCGGCCCGCACCTCGCGCACCTCCCCGACGAGCAGCCCGCGCAGCTTGACGTCGGCCCTCGGATCGAGCTGGTTGCCCAGCGTGTCCGCCTCCAGCGTGATGCGCACGACCGAGGTGAACACCTGCTGGTACGTGGCCACCGACAGCGACAGCAGCAGCGCGATGACGGCGAGGAACACCACCCCGTACAGCCGCAGCCGGCCGGCCTGCGCCGCGGCGCTTCCTTGCATGCTCATCGGCGTCTACCCCGCAATCCGTACGGTCGTGTTGGCGCCCCAGATCGCCAGACTGAGGAAGAAGTCGAGAATGTTGATCGCCACGATCGAGGTGCGCACCGCACGGCCCACGGCGACGCCGACACCGGCGGGGCCGCCGCTCGCGTAGTAGCCGTAGTAGCAGTGCACCAGGATGATCACGACGGCGAAGACGATCACCTTGCCGAAGGACCACAGCACGTCCACCGGCGGCAGATACTGCTGGAAGTAGTGGTCGTAGGTGCCGGCCGACTGCCCGTAGTAGCCCGTGGTGATCGTGCGGGCCGCGAAGTACGAGGACAGCAGCCCCACCACGTACAGCGGGATCACGGCGACGAAACCGGCGATCATCCGCGTCGTCACCAGGAACGGCAGCGACGGGACGCCCATCACCTCGAGCGCGTCGGTCTCCTCGCTGATCCGCATCGCGCCCAGCTGCGCGGTGAACCCGGCCCCGACCGTCGCGGAGAGCGCCAGGCCCGCCACCAGCGGGGCGATCTCACGGGTGTTGAAGTACGCGGACAGGAACGCCACGAAGTTCGACGTGCCGAGCTGGTTGAGCGCCGCGTACCCCTGGAGGCCGACCTCGGTGCCGGTGAAGAACGACAGGAACGCGATCACGCCGACGGTGCCACCGACGACGGCCAGCGCGCCCCGGCCGAAGCTCACCTCCGCGAGCAGTCGCAGGATCTCCTTCTTGTAGCGGCGCAGGGTGCGGCCGGTCCAGGCCAGCGAACGGCCGTAGAAGGACAGCTGCCTGCCCAACTCCTCGAGCTGCGGCGGCAGCAGACGGTTCATCAGCGGCATCGCTCAGCCCCTCTGCGGAACGATTTGGAAGTACACGGCGGTCATCACGAAGTTCGTCACGAACAGCAACATGAAGGTGATGACCACCGACTGGTTCACCGCGTCACCGACGCCCTTCGGGCCGCCCTTCGCGGTCAGCCCCTTGTACGAGGCGACGATCGCGGCGATCGCCCCGAACACGAGTGCCTTGAGCTCCGCCGCCCACAGGTCGGAGAGCTGGGCGAGTGTGGTGAACGAGGCGAGATAGGCGCCCGGAGTGCCGTTCTGCAGCACCACGTTGAAGAAGTAGCCGCCGGCCACCCCGACCACCGACACCAGGCCGTTGAGCAGCACCGCCACCAGCATCGTGGCCAGCACCCTCGGCACGACCAGCCGGTGGATCGGGTCGATGCCCAGTACCTGCATCGCGTCGATCTCCTCGCGGATCTTGCGCGCCCCGAGATCCGCACAGATCGCGGTGCCGCCGGCACCCGCGATCAGCAGCGCCGTCACGATCGGCGACGCCTCGCGCAGCACCGCGAGGACGGAGGCCGCCCCCGAGAACGACTGGGCGCCGAGCTGCCGCGTCAGACTGCCGATCTGCAACGCGATCACCGCGCCGAACGGGATCGACACCAGCGCCGTCGGCAGGATCGTCACACTCGCGACGAACCACGCCTGCTGGATGAACTCCCGGACCTGGAAGGGCCGTTTGGGGATCGTGCGCAGGACGTCGAGCCCCATGGCGAACAGGCTGCCCGACTGTCGCAGCGCCCCGGTCGGTGACAGGCTCATGCGCCGCCCACCCTTCCGCGTACCCGCCGCAGCCTCTCGCGGTCGGCGATCGCCTCCCAGCGGGGCGGCCGTTCGATGCCCTTGGTCGGCAGCAGCCGCGGCGTCAGCTCCGTCACGGAGGGAGCCGTTTCCTTGCCCGCCCCGAGCTGCTCCAGCTCCTGCTCGATCTGCGCGGCGTCCTTCTCCTCCGCCATCCCGATCGGCCCCTGCATCCGTCCATTGAGGAATTGCCGCACCACAGGCTCCTCGCTGGTCAGCAGCTGCTCACGCGGCCCGAACATCACCAGCTCGCGGCGGAACAGCAGCCCGATGTTGTCCGGGACCTGCCGGGCGGAGGCGATGTCGTGGGTGACGATCAGGAACGTGGCGTCGATCTGCGCGTTGAGGTCGACGATCAGCTGGTTCAGGTACGCCACGCGTACGGGGTCGAGACCCGAGTCCGGCTCGTCGAAGAGGATGATCTCCGGGTCGAGTACGAGCGCACGGGCGAGACCGGCACGTTTTCGCATACCACCCGAAATCTCGCCGGGCAGCTTGTCCTCCGCGCCGATCAGACCGACCATGTCCATCTTCTCGAGGACGATGCGGCGGATCTCGCTCTCCGGCTTGCGGGTGTGCTCGCGGAGGGGGAAGGCAATGTTGTCGTAGAGATTCATCGACCCGAACAGCGCGCCGTCCTGGAACAGCACGCCGAAGAGCTTCCGGACCTCGTAGAGCTCGTGCTCGCGCAGTGTCGTGATGTCCTGCCCGGCGATCCGGATCGACCCGTGCTCGGGCCGCAGCAGCCCCACGAGGGTCTTCAGGAACACGGACTTGCCGGTCCCGGAGGGCCCCAGCATGACGGAGACCTCCCCGGCGGGCAGCGTCAGGGAGACGTCCTGCCAGATGACCTGGCGCCCGAAGGACTTGGTGAGTCCTTCCACGCAGATCTCGACACCCATCCGGTACACCCTTCAGCCGTGGAGCGGTCCGACAACTGCTCTACGGGGAGGGGAGGGGCGTCCGTCGCGACAGGCGATTAGTTTTTTCGCGTGGCCTTGAAGTGGCCTTGAAGTGGCCTTGAAGTGGCCTTGAAGGGGCGCCGTCGCGGCGCTCCGACCTGGGGTGCGCCGCCGGGTGCGGCTACGGCGCCGGCACGGGCGGCACGGTCGGGGACTGCCGGAGAGCGGGCAGCGACGTGTCCGGCGAGGGCAGCGGCTCCGGGGCGGAAAGACGCGGGGAGGGCAGCGACGCCGGGGGCAGCGAGGCCGGGGGGAGGGGCGGCAGCGAGGGCACGACGTCCCCCGGGACGACGGGCAGCCGGGACACGGGAGGTGTGGACAGGGGCAGCGCGGGCAGCGGCACGCCGGGCAGTTCCGGCAGCGGCAGGCCTCGCTCTCCAGCCGGGCGGGCAGCGCCCGGCGCGTCCTGGGCCGGGGCGGGCGACGGGGCGGCATTTCCCGGCGCACCCGTACGGCCGGGTCCGGGTGCTTCGGACCGGGCCGCCTCCGTCACCCCCGGCGGCGCGGGGCGCGGCCCGGGGGCGTCGCCGTCATGGACGTACGGCAGGACCAGGCCCGCGACCGCGAGCGTCACCGCCGTCGAGGCGAGCGCCACAACCTGGGCGTTGCCCCCGCTGTCGGGCCTGCCCCGGCCGCACAGCCACAGCACCAGCCCGAGCGTCGCCGCCAGCGAGTTGCGCAGGGTGCGGCGGGCGCGTGCCAGCAGGGACTCGACGGTGCGGTAGCTCAGGCCCATCTTCGTGGCGACCTGCCCGACGTCCAGGTCCTCCGCCTTCAGCCAGAGGGCCTCGGCCTGCCGGGCGGGCAGTTCCGAGCTGCGTACGGCGAGCCAGTTCGCCTCCGCCCGGTCGCAGACCGCCTCCTCGACGGGGACCGGACCCGGGGGGTGCAGCCTCGGGCTGCTGCGTACCTGGGTTTCCCGGTGGACCTGGCGGTGGCGGTCCACGCACAGCCGCATGGTCACCGTCGTCAGCCAGGCGCCCAGCCGTTCGTCGTCGAGGTCCGGGTGCTCCGCGGCTCGCAGCATCGCCTCGTGCACGGCGTCCTCGGCGTCCTCGGCACTCACCGACCGGCGGCGGGCCACCTTGAGCAGGTCCTCGCGGTGGCTCCAGGCGCGCTGCCAGCGTTCCCTGGTCGCCCGGCCCGGCCCGTCGGGCTGGGCAGGCTGCATGTCCGTAGCCATGAGAGCCCCTTCGCTCACTCCGCCGGTCGCGTCCCTGCCCGGCGGGTGGCGACATTACCGCCCGGTATCCGGGATTGTGGAGGGGCCTGCGTCCATCGAGTCCGTTCCGTTGCTGGTCAGTCCGCCGGAGCCGCCTGGCAGGTCGACGCCGGGCGGCTGCACGTCCGGAAGCGGCAGCAACGGCTCCGCCGGTTCATGGCTGCCGGCCGGCCCGGTGCTGCCGGGGCGCGGGGAGGGCGAGGAGGAGGGCCGGGCGGTCGGCCGGGTCGCGGCCGGTGCTGCCGTGGGCGACGGGGCCGCTGCGGGGCGCGGCCCGGCGGTGCGCCGCGGCTCCGGAGCGGCCGGGACGGACGGGCCGGGCCCGGCGGACGGGCCGCGGTCGTCCGGCACCACCCGGTGGCCGCCGAGGTAGTACGCGTACCAGGCCAGCACCGTCCGCAGGTATGCCACGGAGTGGTTGTAGCCGAGGATCGCGCGCTCCAGGCCTGCCCTCTCCGACAGGTCCCGCCCTCCCGCACACAGGTACCGCCCGGCCGCGAGCGCCGCGTCGAAGATGTTCCCCGGGTCGGCACGGCCGTCGCCGTTGCCGTCGGCGCCCCAGCGCGCCCAGGTGGAGGGGATGAACTGCATGGGCCCCACGGCACGGTCGTACGCCGTGTCCCCGTCGTACTCCCCGCCGTCGCTGTCCCTGATGAGCGCGAAGCCGTTGCCGTCCAGCCGCGGGCCGAGGATCGGCGAGAGCGACGTGCCGTCGGCGAGGACACGTCCGCCGCGCGCCTGCCCGGACTCGACCTGGCCGATCGCGGCGAGCAGTTGCAGCCGAAGGCCGCAGCCCGGAGCGCTGCGCGCGAGCGCGGCCTCGGCGGCCCGGTACGCGGCGAACACCGTCGCGGGGAGCGCTCCTGCCGCCGGTGCGGCGAAGACCCCCGGCGCCCGGACGTCCGCCGGCCCCGGCGTCCGCAGCGGCGGCAGCTCCGTGCGGTATTCGCTGTCGCCGGAGACGGTTCCTCCCATCGGCAGCGGCTGCCGCTGCCCGGCCGGGACGGAGGTCCCGGGTCCTTGCGAGGCGGTGAGCGCCGCGACCGCCATGGCGGCGGCCGCCGTCGCCTTGACACCTCTGCCGATGCGTCCTGTCATGATGCAGACCCCTCCCTGTGCCACCGGTCCGGACGGAACCGGGACCGGCGTGGCTCTCGTCGTCTGCTCTACGCGGGACCGCCGCCGGTCCGTCGCGCCGCGACGTGTGTTCCCGGCTCGCGCCGGTGAAGCCGGTGAACGGGGAGAGGGTCAAGGCCTACGGGACAGGCCATAACGTGGAGGCATGGTGCGACTGAGAGTGGAGTTCACGACGGAGCCGTTCGACCTGGACGAGCCGCCGCCGCACGCCCTGGCCGTGCGTGAGGTCGTCCAGGGGGCGGATCTCGACACGGTCGACGTCGGGCCGTTCGGCAATACCGCGGAGGGCGGTGCCGACCAGGTCCTGGGCGCTGTCGACGCGCTGCTGCGCAAGGCGCTGGAGAACGGGGCCACGCGGGTCTCCCTCCAGGTCAACGTGGTGGAGGGAGAGGGATGACCGCCCCCGACCACGCGCTCGCGGAAGCCGTGAAGCCCCTGGTGGACGCGATGGGCGGTGTCCTCATCGGTCTCGCCGAGGCGGCAGAGGACGACGTCGTACTCAGCTGGGAGGGCGAGGAGGTCCTCGCCGTGCGTCTGCCCCAGCTCGCGGACTCCCTCGACCACATCCTCGCGGCGCTCGAGCGGCAGCACGGACGGCCGCTCGCCGAACTGGACCGTAAGACCAAGCAGGCGATCGTCCGGACGCTGGAGTCGCGTGGTGCCTTCTCCGTGCGGCACGGCGTGGAGACGGTGGCGGGCGCCCTCGGCGTCAGCCGCTTCACCGTCTACAACTACCTGAACCGGGACAAGAGTCCGTCGGGCGGCTGACGGCCGCACCGTCCGGCGCCGCACGGCACAGCGCCGGCCTCGGCACCTGTCGAGGCCGGCGCAGCTCGACATCGTTGTCGGTGGTACGGGCAACCGGAGGCGATGTTCCAGTCGAATGAGGACATGTCCGATACTCGGCTGTAAGGGATCGAGTCTCCGTGTGCTGCCGCAATGGTGTCGGACGCCCCGATCCGTGCCGCGAAAGCCGCGCAGGGCTCCGAGACGGGGCCGCCGGAGCGCGGACCGGGTGGCACCATTTGTGACCCCAAGTTTTCAACAAAGTGTTGACGGCGCGTTGCCGGAGGGCGTTAGCTGTCCGCAGCCCGTCCGACGTACCACGATGAACAAGCCACGGAGGCTCCCGTGACTTCACTTCCGAACCCGGGCCTCGCCCGGTTCAACGCCTCCGAGGACGGTGCGGCCCTGGCCGCACTGCACGAGGTGTGTGCCAGCTCGGCGTGGGGGAGCAAGCTGCTCGCCCAGCGACCGTACGCCACCACCGAGGCCCTCTTCGAGGCCAGTGACGCCGCCACGGCCGAACTGACCGCCGGGGACCTGGCCGAGGCGATGGCGGGTCACCCGCCGATCGGCAGGCCGAAGCCCGGGGACCCGACCTCCTCCCGCGAACAGAGCGGAATGGCCGGCGCCTCCGAGGCCCTCAAGGCCGAAATGCTCGAGCTGAACCTTGCCTACCAGGACAAGTTCGGCCATGTCTTCCTGATCTGCGCCACCGGGCGTACCGGCGAGCAGATGCGGGACGCCGTACGCGAGCGGATCGACAACTCGCCCGAACAGGAGCGGGAGATCGTCCGCGCCGAACTGGGCAAGATCAACCGCATCCGTCTGACCCGTCTCGCAGAGCTCGCAGAGGAACACAGCGCATGAGCACGGAAACCACGGCCTCGGTGTCCACGCACATTCTGGACACCAGCGTCGGACGCCCCGCCGAGGGCGTCGCCATCTCACTGTCCGCCCGTGGCGGCGCCAAGGACCAGTGGGAGGCGCTCGGCGGTTCGAAGACCGACGCGGACGGGCGTTGCAAGGACCTGCCGGCCCTGCCGGAAGGCACGACACACGTACGTCTCGACTTCGAGACCGAGACGTACTTCGAGAACAAGCAAGCCGATGCGCAGCAGGACGCCCCCGCGAATCGGGACAGCGGTGCATCCGGTGTGTTCTTTCCGGAAGTGGCGATCACCTTCGCCGTCGTACCGGGCGAGCACTACCACGTACCGCTGCTGCTCAACCCGTTCGGCTACTCCGTTTACCGAGGGAGCTAGCAGACATGCCCACGATTCTCGGCCAGAACCAGTACGGCAAAGCAGAGAACCGAGTCGTCAGGATCACGCGGGACGGCGACACCCATCACATCAAGGACCTGAACGTCTCCGTCGCCCTCTCCGGCGACATGGAGGACGTCCACTACTCCGGCTCCAACGCCAACGTCCTGCCGACCGACACCACCAAGAACACGGTGTACGCGTTCGCCAAGGAGTACGGCATCGAGTCCGCCGAGCAGTTCGGCATCCACCTCGCCCGCCACTTCGTGACGAGCCAGGAGCCGATCCACCGGGCGCGCATCCGCATCGAGGAGTACTCCTGGGAGCGCATCGCGACCTCGGACAACAACTCCAAGTTCATCGGTTCCGACGAGGTCAACCACTCCTTCGTCCGCAAGGGCCAGGAGCTGCGCACCGCCCAGATCACCTTCGACGGTGAGAAGTGGGAGGTCGTGTCCGGCCTCAAGGACCTCACCGTCATGAACTCCACCAACTCGGAGTTCTGGGGCTACGTCAAGGACAAGTACACGACGCTCCAGGAGGCGTACGACCGCATCCTGTGCACCGACGTCTCCGCTGCCTGGCGCTACAACTGGGCCAGCGACGAAGACCGGATGCCCAACTGGGAGAAGTCGTACGCGCAGGCCAGGAAGCACATCCTGCAGGCCTTCGCCGAGACGTACTCGCTCTCGCTCCAGCAGACCCTGTACCAGATGGGTTCGCGGGTCATCAACAGCCGCAGCGAGATCGACGAGATCCGCTTCTCCCTGCCGAACAACCACCACTTCCTGGTCGACCTCGAGCCGTTCGGCCTCAAGAACGACAACGAGGTCTACTTCGCGGCGGACCGTCCGTACGGCCTCATCGAGGCCACCGTCCTCCGGGACGGCGTCGAGCCGCAGATCCCGGTCGACATGACCAACCTCTGATGCGGGACCGGCCCGCCCCCGTCCGCCCGCAGCCGGGCGGGGGCAGGCCGGACCGGAGGGAAGAACCATGGCACAGCCTGCAACGGATTCGGCGGAAGTTCCCCAAGGCCCCTGCTCCGCACCGCTTGTCGTCCACCCGGTGGACGAGAAGCTTCCCCTCACGCGGCTGTGCACCGACGGCGTCGCCACCCTCCACGGACCCGTCTCCGGCGGCTTCCCGACCTCCGCGTTCGCCCAGAACGCGGGCGTGGTGTCCCTCCCCCGGGTCCGCAGCCGCTACGTCGCCGCCGCGGGCGGCACGCTGCTGAGCCTCGGCGTGTTCCCGGTGCCCGGCTCCGGCATCAGCGCCGGAGCACTCGCAGCGGTATCGCTGATCCTGTTCCTCCACCATCTCGGCACCCGCAGCCGCACGGCTGTGGCACTCAAATCCACCTAGGGTCCTGCCGTGCCCGTACCGCCACATCCCGAGTCAGGAGAAGGAAGCACCATGGCAACTTCGGCAGCCCCCGACGGCGCGACCCCGCGCATCGTCATCGAGAACTGTGCGATCGCCACCGTCGACGTCAACGACACCGAATACGCCTCCGGCCACATCGTCGTCGCGGGCAACAGGATCGAGTCCGTCGGTGCCGGCCAGGCCCCCCAGGGGCTGACGAACGTGGTGCGCCGCGTCGACGGCACCGGGCACCTCGTCACCCCCGGTCTCGTCAACACGCACCACCACTTCTACCAGTGGATCACCCGCGGCCTCGCCACCGACCACAACCTCTTCAACTGGCTGGTGGCGCTCTACCCGACCTGGGCGCGCATCGACGAGCCGATGGTCCGCGCCGCCGCCCAGGGCTCGCTCGCGATGATGGCCCGCGGCGGTGTCACCACCGCCATGGACCACCACTACGTCTACCCGCAGGGCTCGGGCGACCTGTCCGGCGCGGTCATCGGCGCCGCCCGCGAGATGGGCGTACGGTTCACCCTCGCCCGCGGCTCCATGGACCGCAGCGAGAAGGACGGCGGCCTGCCGCCGGACTTCGCGGTGGAGACCCTGGAGGGCGCCCTCGCCGCCACCGAGGAGACCGTCAAGCAGCACCATGACGCCTCCTTCGACGCCATGACGCAGGTCGCCGTCGCACCGTGCTCCCCGTTCTCCGTCTCCACCGAACTGCTCAAGCAGGGCGCAGAGCTGGCGCGCCGTCTCGGGGTGCGCCTGCACACCCACGGCTCGGAGACCGTCGAGGAGGAGCAGTTCTGCAAGGAGCTCTTCGGCCTGGGCCCGACCGACTACTTCGAGTCGACCGGCTGGCTCGGCGAGGACGTGTGGATGGCGCACTGCGTCCACATGAACGACTCCGACATCGAGGCGTTCGCCCGCACGCGCACGGGCGTCGCGCACTGCCCCTCCTCCAACGCGCGGCTGGCCGCCGGCATCGCCCGCGTCCCCGACATGCTCAAGGCCGGCGTGCCGGTGGGCCTCGGCGTCGACGGCACCGCGTCCAACGAGTCCGGCGAGCTGCACACCGAACTGCGCAACGCCCTGCTGATCAACCGGCTCGGCGCCCATCGCGAGGCGGCGCTCAATGCGCGCCAGGCGCTGCGGCTCGGCACGTACGGCGGCGCGCAGGTCCTCGGCCGCGCCGACCAGATCGGATCTCTCGAGCCGGGCAAGCTCGCCGACCTGGTGCTGTGGAAGCTGGACACACTCGCGCACTCCTCCATCGCCGACCCGGTCGTCGCGCTCGTCTTCGGCGCGGCCGCGCCGGTGACCCTCTCTCTCGTCGACGGCAGGCCCGTCGTCGAGACGAACCACCTCACCACGGTGGACGAGGACGCCATCGCCCGCTCCACGCGGGACGAGGCACAGCGCCTCGCGCGAATCGCCGCGCAGGGCTGACCCAAGGAAGTCCGGCCGGGGGGGACGGCCCCCGGCCGGCGGCCGTGGACCCGAGCGGGGTCCACGGCAACTGTCACCGGGGGGTGCGTACGACAAAGAGTGCGCACCCCCCGGTGGTGGTGACTCGCGCCCCCGGCGCGGGGCACCGACCGCACCACCGGTTCGGGCGACCCGGTACGTGCACATGCACCACCTCCTTGACACCACATGTCACCGAAGACGTGTTACCCGACCGGAGGCACCGCCGTGGCCGCGCACAATCCGACCGCCGATGCAGCAGACCGGAAGCATCCGGTCGACGAGACACTGCCCCCCTTCAAGATGTTCACCAGCGGTCTGCAGCATGTGGCCGCCATGTACGCGGGAGTGGTGGCCCCGCCCATGATCGTGGGGCCCGCCGTGGGCCTCGACGCCAAGGACACCGCGTTCCTGATGGGCGCGAGCCTGTTCACCGCCGGTATAGCCACCCTGCTCCAGACCCTCGGCTTCTGGCGCGTCGGCGCCCGGCTGCCGTTCGTCAACGGCGTCTCCTTCGCCGGCGTGACCCCGATGGTCGCCATCGGCAGGGACCGGGGCTACGACGGGATCGCCGTCATCTTCGGCGCGATCATCGTCGCCGGCGTGCTGGGCTTCGTGCTCACCCCGTACTTCTCCAAGCTGGTCCGGTTCTTCCCGCCCGTCGTCACCGGCACGGTCATCACCCTGATCGGTGTGTCCCTGCTGCCCGTCGCCTTCAACTGGTCCCAGGGCGGCAACTCCACGGCCGACGACTACGGTTCCATGAGGAACATCGGCATGGCGGCCCTCACGTTCGTGGTCGTGCTGGTGCTGCGGAAACTGCTGCGGGGCTTCCTCCAGCAGATCGCCATCCTGCTCGGCCTCGTCGTGGGCACGATCGTCGCCTTCCCGCTGGGCATGACCAACCTCGACGCGATCAAGGGCGCCGGGATCGTCGGCTTCCCGACCCCGTTCCACTTCGGCGCACCGCAGTTCGAGATCGCCGCGATCGTGTCCATGTGCATCGTGATGCTGGTCTGCATGACCGAGTCCACTGCGGACATGCTCGCACTCGGCAGGATCGTCGACCGCCCGGCCGACGAGCGCACCATCGAGGGCGGTCTGCGCGCCGACACCCTCGGCTCCGCCATCAGCCCGCTGTTCAACGGTTTCATGTGCAGTGCCTTCGCCCAGAACATCGGGCTGGTCGCCATGACGACGGTCCGCAGCCGGTTCGTCGTCGCCGCGGGCGGCGGCATCCTGATCCTGCTGGGCCTGTGCCCGGTCGCCGCCTCCGTCATCGCACTCGTGCCGCTGCCCGTCCTCGGCGGGGCCGGCATCGTGCTCTTCGGTTCGGTCGCCGCGAGCGGCATCCAGACGCTGGCCACGGCCGCGTTGGAGAAGGGCGAGAACGCGCTGATCGTCGCCGCCGCCGTCGGTGTCGGCCTGATCCCGATCGCCGCGCCGGAGTTCTACCACGCCTTCCCCGAAGACGCGCTCGTCGTCCTCGACTCGGGCATCTCGACGGGCTGCATCGTGGCGATCCTGCTGAATCTGGCGTTCAACCACCTCGGCAAGCGGGGGAGCGCGACGGAGGAGGACCCCTCGTCGGTGGAGAAGGGGGCCGCGGTCGCGGAGCCGGCCGCCGTGCACTGAGCCCATGTCGCCGCCGGGGGAGCCGTACCGGCACGGCTTCGCCCGGCGGCGGCTTTCCGCCGCACCGGGACGCCTCGGGTCAGACACCCCATGTCGTTCAGGTGTCAAGCGGGCTGGGGGCGGTGTTGTTCGCGAGCGCCACCAGCCGCGTCATCGAGCCGTTGAACTTGTTGCGGTCCACGTCTCCCGAGACGCCGCCGACACGACCGGTCGCGGTGCAATGCCAGACAGTCCGGGTGGGGAAGCCGCTTGGGATGTTGCGGCTGCCGGCGCCCCGGTGAGCGACCCGCAGAGGTGCCTGCGGGGTGGTGATCCGTCGCCGAGCCGGTCGCGGCGATCGCCGGCGACAAGCTGCCTATGACCAGGGCGAGATGCTTCCAGCGGGTGACTGGCGTGGGGGCATGTACATCCTCTTCTCGGGCCTGTGGCGCCCGCGGCAACGCGAGTGGGACACGGGCGTCGTGACCGAACCTGTATTCGGTTGCGAAGAGTCCGCCCGCGGCCGGGCAAGGCCTCCCGGACACCGTCCGACACGGCTCAGCCCAGCAGCTCGGCGCTGCTTCGCGGCTCCACCCGCGACTGCCCGTTGATGCGGTGACGCTCGACGGAGGAGCGGCGGTAGACCTCCTCGCGCACCCGCTGGATCTCGCCGATCGGCCGGTGGTCCTCGCGCACGCGCCACGGCGTGACAGACGTTCCGTCCGCGGTGGTGAGGTTGTCCGCGCCGCCGATGTCCTGGCGCGGGATGTCGATCCTGGCGACGCCGACCCAGGGGGAGAGCTGCTCGGGCCACTCCACAGAGGTGTTGTCCACCGGCATCCGCGTCAGGTCGGTGTTCAGCTGCACCTGAAGCTCGAAGGCGTGGTCACGCTCCGCCGCCTCCGCGACCAGCGTGTTACGGAAGGCCTCGCCGTCCGCAAGGACATCGACCTCGAGGTGGCCGACCGGCGTGACGGGCACCGTGCGCAGCTTCGCGATGTGGTCGCCGTAACGGAAGGCGCCCATGCTGTTGTAGGTGTACGAGAGCAGGTTCTGCCGCTGGACCCTGGTGAAGGAGAGCATCGCGAACAGCTCGTCCCACAGCCACTCGTCCGCCGTTTCCAGCGTCCCGCGCCGGGTGAGGAACTCGCCCATCCAGGACTTGCGCCGCGCCGGGTTCACCAGTGCGTCCGGCAGTTCGGAGAACAACTCCTCGATCACCATGTAGTCGTAGGCGGTGTTCGCGAAGAACACTTTGTTGTTGATCAGGTTGAGGTCGAACGTGGTCGCGTCGGACTCGTCGGTCAGCAGCGATGTGCCGGGCACGCCGAACATCT
This sequence comes from Streptomyces sp. NPDC027962, assembly GCF_055566095.1. NCBI lineage: Bacteria > Bacillati > Actinomycetota > Actinomycetes > Kitasatosporales > Streptomycetaceae > Streptomyces > Streptomyces sp. NPDC027962. The sequence continues at coordinate 54,516 of NZ_JBVHTA010000005.1, read as the reverse complement.
TGATCCCCATGCCGCACGCCGCGCCCAGCAGTGAATCGGCCCGCAGGTGCCCGAGCCCGTTGGAGTAGCGGACCACGGCGTCGTACGTCACCGGCTCGGCGAAGATGCCTTGGGCGTACGAGCCCTCCAGCTCACTCACCGTGACCGTGGCCTTCACCAGTCCGTACGTCTTGCCGTGCGCCGTCCTGACTGCGCGACCGGCCTTCTGCCGCTCGACGGACCCGCGGGTGCGGTCCGCGACCTGTTGGACGATTTCGTCCAGCTCCTGCTGGTAGGTGGGTCGTTCGGTGGGCCGGTACGTCTCGAACCTGACGAATTCCATGGGGGTTCTCCTCCTGTGCGCGAAGCGTGCGCCGCGCCGCTCGCCGCGTCACTGCCTCGACGCGTTCAATCTAGTGCTCAATTTAGTTGTGCACAATGTAACTGCTTGTGATGGTCCCCACGTCGTTCGTCATCGGATCGGGCGTGGGGGGCCGGTCCCCGTCACCCGGCGGGCGGGGCCGCCATCGCGCCGATGCGGTAACTGTCGCCGTAGACCCGCCAGTTCAGCGGCGGCTCGAGGCCGAAGTTCCCTTCCCGCACGAACACCCGCTGCGCCGTCTCCACCCGGCTCGTGTCGCCGTGCGACGGCTCCTTGCGCATCGCCTCGACGCGGGCGTCCAGGAAGGCGTTCAGGTACTCCTCCTCGTCGCCGCCCTCGGCAGGCGGCTCCGCGCCGGTCAGGGCCTTCTCCCGCAAGGCGCGGAAGCCCGTGGAGATCTCGGAGGCGTCGGCGCCGTGCATGACGTACGCGTCGAAGTAGATCAACTGCCCCAGCGCGCCCAGGCCGTCGCGCTCGGCCTGGCGCACGGCGGGCAGCAGGTATGTCTCGTCCCGCTCGGCGTCCTGCGCCGCCCGGAAGGCCGCGTCGGACGTCGCGGCCCGCTCCCACGCCCTGGTGAACGGCTTGCCCAGTCCCTCGTGCGAGTCGCTGCCGTCGACCGCCCGCAGCGCGGGCAGGAAACGCTCCAGCGCGTTGCCCGGCCTGGCCTTCGTATAGCGCTCGACCACCGCAAGCATGTCGCCGGTGCCCGAGCAGAAGCCGATGATGCCGGCCGTGTAGCCGCGGCCGTCACCGATGTCCTCGATGTACTTGTACTGCGCCTTCCAGTCCAGCGAGGAGTTCTCCGCGCTGGAGACGATCCGCATCGCGATGTCCTGCTTCGCCGGATCCTCCAGCCCGCCCCCGCCCCCGCCCCCGCCCCCCGAGCCGTCGCCGGTACAGGCGGTGCACGCCCCCACCGCGATCAGGAACGCGAGCAGCATGCGCAGTACGGACTTCACGGCTGACCCCCTCCCGGGGTCACACCCCCGGCCATGCCATCAGATTACTGAACAGCTCCGCCTGCTCGATCGCGTCGTCCAGCGCATGATGGGTGTGCCGGCGCGCCGACAGCAGCTCGCGCGGCATCGCCGACTTCGTCACCGCCCGCAGCGGCAGCCGCGCCTTCACCGCGTACAGCGTCTTCATGTCCATGCACCCGGAGTGCCCGAACGGGCTCGAACCGGTGAACCGCACCTGGTACCAGTACAGGAATGTCCAGTCGTACGAGGCCGGGTAGCCGCACATCACCGGCTGCGCCCCTCCGTACGCCTCGCACACCTTGCCCACCCAGGCGCCGAACGCCCCCATGGCCGCCGCCGGTTCGCTGCCCTGCGTCATCAGCCGCTCCCGGTCCATACCGCTCACGGCCAGTGCCTGCGGTACGAAGTCCTCGCTGATGGGCCGCAGCTCCCGGTAGAACGTGTCCTTCTCGGGATCGGCCGGCTCGTACCCGTCGACGTCCTGGTGGCCTGCCACGGCGGCGCCGAAACTGAGCATCGAGTACGGGCCGGGGACCGGCCCGTCGGCCTCGACGTCGACGGAGAAGTAGAGGCTGGGCTTCACTCGGCGTGTCATGCCAGGAGCATCGCATCACTGTCCCTCCCGGCTCATCACCCGTCCGGCCGGGGCGGGGCCGTCACACTGGCCGTCGCGGCCGCGCGGCCGTTGTCGGTGGGAACGGCCGCGACGCGCTCAACCTGATCGTGGGCTGCGTCGCGTACGGCGGAGAACGCGCTTCCGCACTGTTGCAGCCCTCCGACGGGAGGCCGGCGGCTGGTACGAGACACCGTCTCGTACCAGCGGCACCGGGCGGCCGGTGTGAAGAAGTGCCTGCCTACTGGGGGTCGCCGTAGCATCCGCCGCAAAAACAACGAATATCGCTGACCTGGGGAAATGCGGTGTGGGCCTCACTCGGCGGGACTGGCGGGCCGGGGCAGTTCAGACAGCGTGGCTGCCTCGGCGAGCGTGAGACGGCCGCCCTTCAGTTCGGGCACGTATTTGTAGATGGTGTTGCGGGAGACGCCGAGGAGCTTGGCGATCGAGGTGACGGTGTTCTCCGGGCGGGCGAGCAGGTCACGGGCGTGACGTACCTGTTCGTCGGTCATGGCCGGCGGCCGACCAAGGCGGGCCTCCTGGGGTGCCGGTAAGAACGCTGTCACCGATCCTGCTGGCTTATTCCGTGCTCGGCGGGGCTGGCGGCTCGTTGGTCGGGACAGCAGCGGCCGTCTTGGCGTTCCCGGTCGCGGGTGGGGTGTGGAATGTCGATGCGGCCGAGGCCGTGGCCGAAGGTGCCTGACCTGACCGCGCAGGTGGCGCGAGCGGTGGCGGCACGGGGCCCGTACCCGTTGGCGATGCGGGTCCGTGACGAGCTGGGCGAGTTGTTCGCGGACGCCGAGTTCGCCGAGGCGTTCGGCTCCAGAGGGCGGCCGGGATGGTCACCGGGCCAGCTGGCGCTGGTGACGGTGTTGCAGTTCGCCGAGAACCTCACCGACCGGGCGGCAGCGCATCGGGTGCGGTATGGCATGGACCTGAAGTACGCGCTTGGCTTGGAGCTGGATGATCCCGGGTTCGATGCATCGGTGCTGTCCGACTTCCGCAAGCGACTGGTCGAGCACGGGCTGGGGGAGAAGGTGCTCGACTTGCTGCTGACCGCGCTCAAGGACCGGGGCCTGGTGAAGGCGGGAGGCAGGCAGCGCACCGACTCCACCCGCGTGCTGGCGGCAGTACGCGATCTGAACAGGCTGGAGCTGGCCGGGGAGACGCTGCGGGCCACGCTGGAGGCGCTGGCCTGCGCGGCCCCGGACTGGCTGACCCAGGCGGTGCCCGTTCGGGAATGGGCCGAACGCTACGGACCGCGGATTCACTCCTGGCATCCGCCGGCTTCGACGAGCAAGCGCGAGGAGATGGCCCTGGTCTACGGCCGGGACGGCTTCGCGCTGCTGGAGGCGGTGCATGCCCCTGATGCCCCGGCCTGGCTGCGTGAGCTTCCGGCGGTGCAGGTCCTGCGCACGATGTGGGTGCAGAACTACCACCGCACTGTGACCGAGGCCGGAGCGGAGGTGAAGCGGCGGGAGAGCAAAGACCTCCCGCCCGGCAGGCTGCGGCTGGCCTCTCCGTACGACACCGACGCGCGCTACGGCCTCAAACAGGGCTCTTGGTGGACCGGCTACAAGATCCACATCAGTGAGTCCTGCGACGATCCCGATGACCAGGACTTGGCTGCCGACGGCCAGGCACTGGTCCCTGGAGTGGACGGGCTGCCGCCGCGCCTGATCACCGGTATCGCAACCACCGACGCCACAGTGACCGACGCGGAAATGACCGAACCGGTCCATCACATGCTCGCCGCCCGCGATCTCCTGCCCGCCGAGCACTTCCTCGACTCCGGTTACGCCTCCGCCGAGTTGATCGTGGGCATGAAGAAGAACTTCGGGGTCACCCTGGTCACCCCGGTCCTGCTGAACAGCTCACCCCAGGCACGTGCCGGCGCCGGTTTCGACCGCACCGCGTTCACCATCGACTGGGACAAACGGCAGGCCATCTGCCCACGCGGGGACACCAGCACCTGGTGGAGTCCCGCCACCCTGCGCGGCACCAAGGCCATCGTCATCAAGTTCGACAAGGAGACATGCTGCCCCTGCCCAGTGCGCGACCAATGCACCCGCTCGAAGACCGGCGGCCGGACCCTCTCCCTGCAACCCCGCGAGCTGCAAGAAGTCCTCGACCATGCCCGCCTCCAGCAGGCCGACGAGCAGTGGCGAGCCAAGTACGCAACCCGCGCGGGCATCGAGGGAACCATCCACCAGGCCGTCGCGATCACCGGGATAAGACGTGCCCGCTACCTCGGCCTCCAGAAGACCCACCTGGAGCACGTCTTCTCCGCCGTTGCACTCAACCTCATTCGCCTCGATGCCTGGTGGAACGGCCACCCGCTCGACCGTACCCGCGTCAGCCACCTTGCCCGCCTCGACCTCTCCCTCGCCGCGTGAGGACTGCGCCAGAACCTCGTGACGTGGTCCGGTGCGACGTAGATGCAATTGAGACCAAGGACGAGTCAGGTGCAATCCTGCATGTATGAACGATCTTGGCGACGCACGCCAGCGCACCTGGACGCTGCGATTTATGACCCTCATCGCAGCTGACACCCAGGATCAACTTGCCTGGCTGGGCCAGCGCGAGCTGGAGACGGAGTCCGTCGTTGACGAAGCGGAGCTGCTCTGCCGCATGTCCGAAGGACTCGCGGAGCGCGGAGTCTTCGAGGCCGAGGAGCTGTGCGGTCTTCAAACCATCGGCCGTCGCCTCGGCGAGATGGATGCCGCCTGCCGGGCCGGACTCTGGACCAACGCCCTGGCCACAGATCCGGCGTGGGACGAAATACGTTCTCTCGCCCGCCAGTTCCTCCTCACGGCACTGGGCGACTGGCGTCAGCCACTGCCACACCCTGTGCGCCCACCCAAGGGCGATCACTGAGGAGCTGTGCGAGACGCCGTCAGTGAAGCGTGATGGGCTCCCTGATCTTGATCTTCACACGGCGCCCCGTTCATGATCGTCCTATGAGCGCATACTCGGTAACCCTGGACAAGATCGTTTTGGAGGACTGGCCGGCCGTTCACTCGTGGGCGCGCCTCCCGGAGGTGTGCCGCTATCAGTCCTGGGGGCCGAACACGGAGGTCCAGACGCAGGACTTCGTGGACTCCGCGGTCAAGGCCTGGTCGGGCACCCCTCAGCGCCGGTTCCCTTACGTCGCCCGCGTCGGGCGGGATGTGGTGGGCATGGGTGAGCTGCATGTTCGCAGCCATAAGCAGCGTCAGGGCGAGATCTCATACATCGTGCATCCCCGGGTATGGGGGCAGGGTATCGGCACGGAAATAGGTCGGCAGCTGCTCGCGCACGGCTTCGGCGAGCTGGGGCTCCATCGGATCCATGCCACCTGTGACCCGCGGAATCTCGGCTCCTCCCGTGTGCTTTCCAAGATCGGTATGACGTATGAGGGGCGCCTGCGCGGCACGGCGCTGCTCCACGACGGCTGGCGAGACTCCATGATCTTCAGCAGCCTCGAAGGGGAATGGCGCTCCACTGCGTAGCCCTGCCTGCGGGGTGCTGTCGTTTCTCGTGAACATCGACCTCGGCGCCGACCGGGCGCCTTCCAACGCGTGAACAAAACCACCCACAGGGATAACCGGGCTCCTTCGAATCCCGGCTGCTGACCGAATGGGCCAGCAGGATCGTCACCAGCCGCAAACGGCGGTGGCCAGTCCTCTGACCTGGAGGGCCGGGGCAGTTCCGCCGTGTTGGTCGCCTCAACGAGCGCGAGGCGACCACCCTTGAGTTCGGGCACGTATTTGTAGATGGTGTTGCGGGAGACGCCGAGGAGCTTGGCGATCGAGGTGACGGTGTTCTCCGGGCGGGCGAGTAGGTCGCGGGCGTGACGTACCTGCTCCTCGGTCATCGCCGGCCTGCGGCCGAGCCGGGCGCCGCGGGCGCGGGCGGCGTCCAGGCCCTCGTTTGGTGCCCTGGACGATGAGTTCGCGGATGAACTCCGCCAGGGCCGCGAACACGTGGAAGACCAGGCGCCCGCCGGGCGTGGTCGTGTCGAGCGCCTCGTGCAGCGAGGTGAACCCGATGCCGCGCTTGCGCAGGCCGGACACGATCGCGATGAGGTCCTGGATAGAACGGCCGAGCCGGTCCAGCGACGGGACGACGAGCGTGTCGCCCTCGCGCAGGAAGTCGAGGGCCTTCCACAGCTCCTCGCGTTCGGCGTTCTTGCCGGACTTCTTGTCGGCGAAGATCCGGATGCATCCCGCTGTGTTGAGCGCGTGGATCTGCCGGTCGAGCAACTGCCCCTTGGTGGACACGCGTGCGTATCCCACGAGGCCGCCGGTCCGTACGGCCGGAACGGGGGCGAGGAGATCGGCGGTGTCATCGTCCTGGGGTGGCTGCACCTGCCAGATCGTACAGAAAGGGTGCTCTTCAAGTTCTTGAGCACATCGACTTTCTGACACCGTTTTATGGGCATGATCCGGCTCCGATCCGGCCGCGCGCCGTCGCTCACTGATCTTGCTCATCAATCGGTCGATAGGTGAACGGGGAACAGTTCAGGCCAGGTTGGCGAATCCTTGCTCTGGGTAGTGACATGATTACCTGGGAGAACCGCACGTTCATCAGCTGGACCGCGAGCCTGGGCCGGTTGTGTGTATATCGCTTGGCCTGTACCGCCTCCCGGTCGGCGTCGCGCAACGCCACCGGCAGCATCCGTGCCGCCCTCATCTTCAACAACACCGTAAATAGTCGCCGCTGAGAACACCGCATTCTGAACCGAAAGACAACGAAATGTGTCACGCATGAATGATCAAGCCCCACGCCCCAGCTCGGCTGGCCGTATGACACAAGCACCTATCGCCCGCCGGACACTTCTCGCGGCCACCCTGGCCACCGCGTGCACCGTCGGCAACGCGCGTGCCCATACGACGGCTACGGCGGCCACGGACGCGGCGGCGTCACCGCGGAACGCCGGATCGTTCACCCGCAAGGGGGGCAACTTCGACGTGCCGGAAAGCGCATCATCATCGCTGCGGTACGACACCTTGTGCGTGCGGTGGCCAGGTCTCACCCGTGACGTCCCGCCGGGCAGGGACGATCTCAAGTGGGTGGCGAACACTGCGACGTTGATTTTCGGCGAGCGTGACGCCGTGCTGGTCGACACCTTCCTCACCGTCGAACAGAATCTGGAGCTTATCGACTGGGTGAAGGCACACCATCGGAACCTCGCCTACATCTACATCACGCACGGCCATGGCGACCACTGCTTCGGTGTCAAGCAGCTCACCGAGGCATTCCCCGAGGCCAAGGCGATCTCCACCGCTGCAGTCGTAGCCAAGGCAAAGCACGAGGGCTCGCCGCCGTTCATCGACAGCTTCTGGAAAGCGCGCTTCCCGGGGCAGATCCCGCAGCCGCAGGTCTTGCCTGAGGTCCTCGACGGCGACACCTTCACCCTTGAAGGGCATCGGCTACAGGTGATCGACACCGGGTTCACCGACACCGAAGACACCACCGCGCTGTGGGTGCCCGACTTGCGTCTGGTCGTGGCCGGGGACGTCGCCTACAGCGGCATCCACCCGTACATGGGCGAAGCCACCGCCGAGTCGCGGCAGGAGTGGATGCGCGCCACCGACACACTCGCCGCGCTTGACCCGGCCTTCGTCGTCGCCGGCCACAAGAAGCCTGAGCTGTCCAACCACCCGACGATCCTGGCCGAGACCAAGAAGTACCTGGCCGACTTCAACCGGCTCGACGCCGATACCAAGACGGCGGGCGAACTGTACAACCGGATGCTCGAGCTGTACCCGGAGCTACTGGACCCGGGTTCGCTGTGGGACGGGGCGAAGAGGGCCAAGGGGTCTGCCCAGTGAAGATCCTCCCCGATCGCTGGAGGCAGCCGTCAAGCTCGCCGGCGAGCTGCGAGCCTCCGGCGTGCGGCTCGCACGCAGCATCAGGCCGCGCTCAAGCGCGCTGGCCGCAAACGCGGCATCGAGGAGGCACTCAGCAAGCAGATGCTCGCCCTCCTGGTCCAGCTGGAGGCATAGGGGCGCAACCCCTTGGCAGGGGCGCTCCTGCGTGCGCGTCGGCGGACAGCTGAGGCGAACACGCCGGGGCACGGAAGCCCGCGGCTGGGCCGCGTCCTTGGGACCTAAGACGGGCGGCGGGATCGCAGTGGCCGGTAGCCGGCAGGCTCCAGCTTGGCGAGTTCGGTGTCGACCTCGACGTTGATCGTGCCGAAGAAGTTCACATTCTCGCTGTGGGCCGGGGAGATATGGGCGAGGAGCTCGTCATCGACGGCCCGGCCCTCGGCGCGCATCGCCGTGATGGCCAGGCCGTAGTACTCAGTCGTCCAGGTCACCACCGAGTTCGTCAGCAGCGTCAGGCACCACGCCTGCTCGGTCTGCGCGGCCAGATGGCGGTGGCGGATGGCGCCCTCGTGCGCGTACAGCAGGCTGTGGCGCAGGGAGTGCAGGGATTCGCCCTTGTTGAGCTGCCGGGCGATCTTCCTGCGGTAGGTCTCGTCCGCCAGATAGCGGGCGGCGTAGACGGTGCGGCGAAGCGCCCCGTACTCCTTCAGCGCGGCGGCCAGGGTGTTCTGCCTGGAGGAGGCGGACCGCTTGCCGACGATCAGGGAGGCGGTGGCGTGCCCGAACTTGATGGAGGCGGCCAGGCGGAGCAAGTCGTCCCAGTGGTCCTCGATCAACCCCATGTTGATCTTCTGCGTGAGCAGGGGCCCCGCCACCGGCCAGAGGCTGTCCACGTCCCGCTGCGGGTCCATCCGGTACAGCGTGATCTTCCCCAGGTCCCGGATGCGCGGCGAGAGCTGCATGCCCACCAGGTCGAACAGCGCGAAGTTGACCAAGGTCACGCCATGAGTATCGGTCGCGTGCTCCGTGATGGGCAGGTTGGTCTTGTTGCCCATGATCTCGTCCAGCACATAGTGCGCCTCCCGGCGGGTCACCACGATCACCTTTGTGCCGAACGTCGTGTGCTGGTCCGAGACATGCGTGTACGTGGACAGACCCTGACCGGCGAAGTACTTCTTCATCACCCGCGCGGTCGTCGACTTTCCCTTGACCGGGAACCGCTGCCCGTCCGAGGACGACAGCGTGCCGCCGCCGAACGCCTGGGTCAGCGGGAGACGGTGGTGGTAGTTGACGACCGCGGCGTTCGCCGCGGCAAGGGTCTCCTCGCGGATGTACCACTCCTGGGTCCAGGCCAGGATGTCGTAGGAGATCCCGCACGCCTCCGCCATCCGCACCAGGCCCAGATTTGTCGCGTTCGCGATCAGCACCGCCAGGAGGTTGCGCTTGAGCTCCGGGGAGCGAGTCTGCTTGCCTCCAGCGTGGGTGAAGCATTCCAGGAAGCCGGTACGGCGGTCGAGTTCGACCAGCAGCGAGGCGATCGGGGCCAGCGGCAGCAGCTCCGAGAGCTCTTCCTTCAGCTCGGCGGCCTCGGCGGGGATGTCCTCGGCCGACAGCGGCGGGATGATCAGCTCCCCTCCTGGCGACAACCGCACCTCACCCGTCCCCGCCTTCCGGTTGCCCAGCACCTTCTCCAGGTCGCCCATCGCGACCGCGAGCTCCTCCTTGCACGCATCCAGCGCCACCCGTGCGTCGGTCGGCTTGCCCACCAGCTGGCAGAACTGCTCCCGCTGCCCCTCCCACTGCACGGGCGTGAACAGATACGACCCCGGATCGGCGTACCGGCGCGAGGACGGCACATACACATCCCCGCTGCGCAGCCCGTCCCGCAGGCTCAGCAGCACCGTCAACTCCCAAAAGTGCCGGTATGCCGTGACGTCCTTCTCCCGCGCGGCCTGCTCCAGGTAGCCGGCCCACTTGGCGGACCGAAGTCTGTCGGCGCATGGTCGGGGACCTTCCGGGCCCCGTCCGCGTTCAGCTTCTTCAGGATCGCCACGGCCTCCATGAGCGCCTCGGCGCCCGGGCCGCCGGTGAAGCTGATCGCCTTCAGCACGTCCGGGGTGAACTGCCGCAGGTAGGAGTAGGAGTTGTCGAGCATCGCCAGATGCCCGTTGTCGCGCGGCAGCCTGCCACTTGCCTGGGCAACAGCGGCGCGCAGCCGCTCCATGCCGATGGTGTTCCGCAGCAGAGCGCCGACCATCTCGTCCTCGATCCCGATATCGACCAGGACCGGCAGGATCTCGTCCAGCAGGGCCTGCCGTCCCTCTCCGGCCGCGGCGCGGGCGGCCAGCTCGTCCCGCATCTTGATGCGGGCCCGGCTCTCCCGCGCGGAGACGGCCTGGTCGAACAGGCTGATGACCTCGTCCAGCACATCGGCGGCGGACTGCGAGAGCACCGTCAAAAGGATCGGGTGACGGCGCTGCGGCTCACGCCTATCGAGCGACTGCGCGGTCAGTCGGCGCCCGACCGTCGCCAGGAACCGGCGCCGCTCCGCCGGCAGGCCTGTCAGGTCCAGGGTGTGGGCGTCCAGGTCGCGCAGGAACCCCAGCTTGTCCAGCTCCGCCTTCACCGCGTTCGCCGAGTCCCCGGTCGCGCCCTTGGACAGCCAGTTCAACCGCGTCGTCCCGATTGCCGAGTCAACGGGCAGCAGCCCGTCGAGCTCGCCCATCAACTTCGGCGTCAGCAGATGCTGCACCCGCTGATACGTCTCCCGCCCGGCCTCCGCTCGCGCCGTGGCCACCCGCTCCTGCAGCTTCACCACCCCAGGCCGCACCACCCGCGAGGACGTCAAGTGCTCGCAGGCCAGCCGGAACAGCAGCGACGGAGAATCGTGTTCCATCGCGCGGGCGAGCAGGAACTCGTCCAGCTCCTTCAGCTCCAGCGCCTTGGCCAGCTTCCAGTTCAGGTATCGGGTCACCTCGCGCAGGTGTCCGGTGCGGGTCTGCTTCCGCTCGCCGTAGAACCGCAACTCGCCCACGGGGATCTGAAGGTGCTCGGACAGCCGGGCCACCGCCGCCGGGGGTGCTGAGGCGACATCGTCCGGAACGAACCCGAGCCACGGCAGGGTGCACAACTGGACCGCCAGCCCCAGCCGGTCCTTCGGACTAAGGCCACACCCCGGATCGATGAAGCCCACGTCCGCCGGCATCAGCGTGAAGAACCGGATCAGCTCTTCCTTATTGATCTCCGGAAACCCGCGCAGCCGCGCCAGCTCGTCGTCCGCGAACACACGGGTCGCCACCGATCCCACCCCTCACCGCGGCCGCCCTGTCGTATCAGCGGCTTACCGCACCAAGCAGTGAACGATCCAGACACACCTCAAGGCACGACATACGGGTTCCCCTCGACCGGGCAGAGGGGTGCATCAGACACAACACGGCAGCTCAGACGCCGTGAGCGCCATATTCGTTGTTTTCGCGGCGGATACTACGGCGCCCCCTACTGCGCCCGCTGGAGTCCCATCAGCCGGGCGATCAGGTCGTCCAGGCTGATCAGTCCTGCGAGTCGGCCGTCTTCCGCTCGGACGACGGCCAGCGAGGCCCGGTTTCTGCGCAGTTGCTCGAGCGCGTAGGAGACACTGTCGGCCTCCCGCAGCTCCGGAACGGGTCGGACCAGTTCACGGGCTGTCACCACACGGCCGCGGGTGCGGGCGACAAGCCCGTCACGGGCATGGACGGAGCCCAGGACGGTGTCGCCGTCGACGACGAGGAGGCGGGAGCGGTCGGCCTCGGTCGCCCGGGCGAGGATCGCGTCCAGGTCGGCCTCTGCAGGCACGGTCACGATGGCATCCGCGGGTGTAAGGAGCTCCAAGACCGCGGTCTGCGGTTCCGTCAGCGAGCGGGTGATCAGCTCGGAGTCGACCTTGTTGATCAGACCCAGGCGCTCCGACTCCGCCACGAGGTGGGTGAGTTGCTCGCGGTTGTGGACAGCTGCCAGTTCGTCGCGCGGCTGGACCCGGCACAGGCGCACCAGGGCGTTGCTGACCTTGTTCAGCAGCCAGATCAGCGGCCGTACGGCCTTGACCAGGGCGCGGAAGGGCGGCGTGAGCAGCATGGCGGAGCGCTCGGGGTGGGCGATGGCCCAGGATTTGGGGGCCATTTCGCCGAGGACCATGTGCAGGAAGACAACGACGATCATGGCGAACGCGAAGGCGATGCCGTAACTGAGGCCGCTGGGCACGCCCAGACCGTGCAGCAGCGGATCGACCTGGTGGGAGATGGCGGGCTTGGAGATGGAGCCCAGTCCCAGGGTGCAGATGGTGATGCCGAGTTGGGCGCCGGCGAGCATGAGGGACAGTTCACGCATGCCCGCGAGGGCAGCCTTGGCGCCCCGCTGTCCGTCGGCTGCGGCCTTCTCCATGCGATGGCGCTTGGCGGCGACGAGGGCGAATTCGGCGGCGACGAAGAAGCCGCTGCCGATCAGCAGCAGGACGGTGACGAAGAGGGCCATCGGAAAGCTCATGACTGCGCCTCCTCGGCGGAATGCCCGGCGGCCTCGGCATGCTGCGTGCGCTCGATGCGTACGCGTTCGGGGACGTGCCGGTCCAGGGTGAGGACGTGGATGTCGACGCCGTCGATGGTGAGCCTGTCGCCGATGGCCGGGAAGCGGCCGAGGCGGTCGATGATCAGTCCGGCAACGGTGTCGTAGTCCTCTTCTTCGGGCAGGTCGATGCCCGTCGCGTCCTCGATCTCGTCCAGGCGGCGCCCGGCGTCGACCAGCCAGCCGTCCCCGTCGGCGACGGCGAGTTCGACCACCGTGTCGCTCTCGTCGGCGATGTCGCCGACGAGTTCCTCGGCGATGTCCTCATAGGTGACGACGCCGGCGACCCCGCCGTGCTCGTCCAGGACGACCGCGAACTCGTCGTCCCGTTCACGCATCTGCGCCACGGCGTCCGGCAGTGGCAGCGTGTCCGGGAGCAGCAGGGGACTGCGGGATGCGCTGCCTGCTGTGGTGGTCTCGAAGCGGCCTGTCGGCAGGCTCATCAGGTCCCGTACGCCGAGAACACCCGCGACGTCGTCGGGGTGGTCGCCGAACACCGGATAGTTGGAATGGCCGTGCTTCGCGATGAGTTCCACCGCCGCGGCCGCCGTGGCGTCCTTGTGGACGAACACGGCGTCCGCGCGAGGCACCATGACCTCGCCGAGGGTGCGCTCGGAGAACTCCACCGCGTGGTCCAGCAGCTCGGCCGTATCGGCCGGGAGGTGGCCCTGCTCGTGCGACTCGCCGATCAGGTGGCTCAGCTCTTCGAGGGTGGCGCCGTGGTGCAGTTCCTCGACCGGCTCGATGCCGACCCTGCGCAACAGCTTGTTCGCCGCACCGTCGAAGACGTGCACGATCGGCCCGACGATCTTCAGGTAGACGAGGGTCGACGGTGCGAGTGACTTGGCGAGCCGCTCGGGAACGGCCAGCGCCAGGTTCTTCGGCGCCAGCTCGCCCAGCACCATCTGCACGATGGTGGCGAGGACGAAGGCAAGCGTGACGGAGATCGCGGTGACCGCCCCGCCGGACAGGCCGACGCCTTCCAGCACGGGCCGCAGCAGGGCCGAGACGGAAGGCTCGGCGAGGAAGCCGACGACCAGGCCGGTGACGGTGATTCCGAGCTGCGCTCCCGAGAGCATGAACGAGAGCCGTTCCAGCACCTTCAGCGCCCGGGCGGCGCGCTTGTCCCCCGCCTCGGCCTCGCGGGCGAGTGCGAGGCGGTCGGTGGCGACGTAGGCGAACTCCTGGGCGACGAAGTAGCCGGTGCCCGCGGTCAGGACGAGGACCGCCAGCAGGCCGAGCACGGCGGTCACCGGGCACCACCCGGGCGCGTGCGGTGGTCAGGGCCGAGTGGTCGGGGGCTGTGGCCCACAGGGTCCGTCGGTCTGGCGGACAAGGAGCGCTCCTTCGGAAAGGGTGATCAGGAAAAGCGGGGTTGTGCGCATGGATTCCCAGGCAGTGATGCGGAGGAACCGCGTGTCGGGCGGCGCACCCGCCCCGGGGTGACCGGTCGGCTACGCGGTGGCCGCCGGGCCGACGAGCTCTGCGAGGACGTCCTCCATGGTGACGTAGCCCAGGATCGCGCCCGTCGCGCCGGTGACAGCGGCCAGGTGGCTGCCGTCCGTGCGCAGGGCGGTGAGGGTGTCGTCCAGCGGGGTGTCGATGCGGACCCGGGTGACGGGGTGCAGTGCGGCGCGGGGGAAGGGCCTGTCGCGGTCGGTGACGCCGAGGGTGTCCTTGATGTGCAGGTAGCCGAGGACGGCACCGCTCGGGCCCTTGACCGGGAAGCGGGAGAACTTGGCCGCGGCCGCGGCCCGTTCCAGGCCGGCCGGCGTAACGGTGTGATCGACGCTGTGCATTCGCCGGGCGGGCACGAGGATCTCGCCGACCGGCCGGGTGCCCAGCTCCAGGGCGTCGCGCAGGCGCTCGCCGTCGGCCGGCGAGAGCAGCCCGGCCTCGCTGGAGTCGTCGACCATGCGCGCCAGCTCGCCGTCGGTGAACACTGATGCGACCTCGTCCTTCGGTTCGACCTTCATCAGGCGCAGCAGGACGTTGGCGAAGGCATTGATGGAGAACACCAACGGCCGCAGGGCGCGGGTCAGAGCGACCAGCACAGGCCCGAGCAGCAGGGCGGTCTTCGCCGGTGCGGCGAGGGCGATGTTCTTGGGGACCATTTCGCCGATCAGCATGTGCGCGTACGTGGCCGCGGTGAGCGCGATGACGAAGGCGATCGGGTGCACCAGTACGTGCGGGATGTGGACGGCCTCGAAGGCCGGCTCGAGCAGATGGGCGATGGCAGGCTCGGCGACCGCGCCGAGCACCAGGGACGAGGCGGTGATGCCGAGCTGGGCGGTGGCCATCATCTGGGAGAGGTGTTCCAGACCCCACAGGGTGATCCGGGCCCGCTTGTCGCCCTGGCGGGCGGCGGGTTCGATCTGGCTCCTGCGTACGGAGATCAGGGAGAACTCGGCGGCGACGAAGAAGGCGTTGGTCAACAGGGTCAGGGCCCCGATGAACAGCTGCAGCGTGGTCATCGGGCCTCCTGAAGGTCCTGCTGCGTGAGGCGGGCCGGTGCGGTGATCTGCACCCGGTCAGCCCGATGGTGCTCGACGTCCAGGACGTCGAGGCGCCATCCGGCCACCTCGACCGAGTCGCCCTCGACCGGGATCCGCGCCAGGCGCGTGGCGATCAGACCGGCCACGGTCTCGTAAGGGCCGTCCGGTGCGAGCAGTCCTATGCCGACGAGCCGGTCCATGCGCACGCTGCCGTCCGCCTCCCAGGAGGAGCGGCCGTCGCCGGTCGGCGGCGCGGGCAGCAGGTCGGGGGTCTCCAGCGGGTCGTGTTCGTCGCGTACCTCGCCCACGACCTCCTCGACGATGTCCTCCACCGTGGCGATGCCGGCCGTGCCGCCGTATTCGTCGATGACCACGGCCATCGTGCGCTCGGCACGCATCCGCTCCAGCAGCCGGTCGGCCGGCAGGCTGTCCGGCACCACCAGGGGAGCGGTCGCCATGGAAAGCACCGGGGTCGCCGCACGCTGCTCAGGAGGCAGTGCGAGGACGTCCCGGATGTGGACCGTACCGACGACCTCGTCGAGGCTGTCGCGGTAGACGGGGAATCGGGACAGGCCGGTCGCGAAGGTCAGGTTGGCGGCGTCAGCTGCCGTGGCGTGCGCTTCGAGGGCGATGACGTCCACGCGCGGGGTCATCACGTTCTCGGCGGTCAGCTCGCCGAGGTGGAGCGTTCGTACGAACAGCTCCGCGGAGTCCTGCTCGATCGCTCCTTCGCGCGCCGAGTGCTGGGCCAGTGCCACGAGCTCCTCCGGGGTGCGGGCGGTGGCAAGTTCCTCGGCCGGCTCCAGGCCGAAGCGGCGCACGAACCGGTTCGCCGTGCTGTTCAGGTGCCGGATGAACGGCCCGAAGGCAGCCGTGAAGCCCCGCTGCGGAGCTGCGACCACCTTGGCCACGGCCAGCGGCCGTGAGATGGCCCAGTTCTTCGGCACCAGCTCACCGATCACCATCAGGATCACGGTGGAGACGATCACACCGAGGACGGTGGCGACGGGCGAGGCCGCCGCTCCGAGTCCGACGGCCTCGAGCGGGCCGCGCAGCAGTGCGGCGAGCGAAGGCTCGGCGAGCATGCCGATCACCAGGGACGTGACGGTGATGCCGAGCTGGGCACCGGAAAGCTGGAAGGTCAGCCTGCGTACGGCCTTGAGGGCGCTGTCGGCACCACGCTCACCGGCATCGACGGCGCGCTGCAGCTCGCCGCGCTCGACGGTGGTCAAGGAGAACTCGGCCGCGACGAACAGCGCACAAGCAAGCGTCAGTGCCAGGGCCAGCAGGAGCAGCAGTATCTCGGTCACCGTGCCACCCCCGCTTCCTCGCTCATCCGGCGTCGGCAGGCGGTGACACGGCTCGTACTGGGAGGTTCACCCATCGGGGGTCCGTTGCTCCTTCTCGTGCAGGGGGTGGCAGAAGCACCAAGAACCGGGTTTCTACACCCACTGTAAAGGAATGGCAAACAGGGTGGCACGGCGCGGGTCGCGACTTTCACCAGCTGCCGCCAGATCTGTGCCGGGGCTGTTTCAGGACTCGTCGACGAAGGCCGGGTTTCATCCCTGGCGGCGCCCGCCACCCCCTATGCTTCTACACGAGTGTAGATATTGGGTCTCAATGCCGGAGGTTTGCCATGACGTCCATCGATCTGAGCAAGGTGCTGGACAAGGCGTGGGCGGACAAGCCGCTCGCCGAGGTTCTCGCCGCACCCGTCGCCGCGCTCAAGGGGGTTTCGGACCGGGACGGCGAGCTCCTCAAGGAGGCGTTCGGTGTCGGGACCGTCGCCGACCTCGCCGACCTCAAGTACGTCCGCTGGGCGCAGGCGCTGGCCGCCCTGGATGCGGCGAAGTAGTCACCGGGCCGCCGGCCCGGCCCTGGGGCGGCGGCACACTCGGACATCACAAGCATCACGAAGGAGTGAACGCCACGATGGTGTTCAAGCGCCTGCTGGGCTCTGTCGGCGTCGGCGGCCCGGCAGTGGACACGGTCCTGACTTCCGGGGCGGTGCCGCCCGGTGGCAGCCTCACCGGTGAGGTCCACCTCATGGGCGGCAAAACGGACTTCGGCATCGAACACATCACGCTGGAACTGGTCGCCCGCGTGGAGGCGGAGACCGATGACGGGGAGCACGACGGCGTCGTCGTCTTCGAGCGGTTCGTCGTCGGGGGCGGCTTCCGACTCGCCGAGGGCGAGCAGCGAAGCGTGCCGTTCGCGGTGACTCTCCCGTGGGAGACGCCGATCAGCGTGCTGCACGGTCAGCCGCTCGGAATCGTCCTCGGCGTGCGCACGGAACTCGCAGTCGCCGGAGCCAAGGACAAGGGCGATCTCGACGCGCTCGCAGTACGGCCACTGCCTGTCCAGGAGGCGATCCTGGAAGCGTTCGGGCAGACCGGCTTCGGGTTCAGGTCCGCGGACCTCGAGTACGGCCGCATCGGCGGCACAGGGCAGCAGCTGCCCTTCTACCAGGAGATCGAGCTGACGCCCGCTCCGCAGTACGCGCACGCCGTCAACGAGATCGAGGTGACCTTCCTCGCCGCTCCCGGCGGCATGGAGGTGGTCCTGGAGGCCGACAAGCGAGGTGGCCTGTTCGCGGGCGGCCATGATGCTCTGACCCGCTTCACGGTCAGAGGGCATGACGTCGGGCACACCGACTGGAACGCCGAGGTCGAGAACTGGGTGCGACAGCTCGTCGAGCACCGCTCGTCCTACGGGACCCACTCCGCACACGGCCATGGCGACTCGCATCACGGCGGCCACCACCACGACGAAGGCCACGGCCACCGGTCCGGCCCCGGCATGGGGACGGTCGTCGCGGCCGGCGCCGCCGGTCTTGCGGTCGGTGTCGTCGGCGGGATGGTCGCGGCCGAAGTCGTCGATGAGGTGGGCGACTTCTTCGAAGGCGACGAGGATGAGGGCTGAGCCTCCGGCGTCACCCTGATAACTTCTACATCACTGTAGAAGAGATGGTGGTCCGGACCGGCCCTCCCGTCCGGCCCGGACCGCCCCTGACGCGTATGGAGTTCTCATGGCCCTCTGGGACCGCCTCAAGGAATCCGCATCGACGATGCAGACCCAGCTCATGGCGAAGAAGAACGACTTGAAGAGCGGTGCCTTCCGTGATGCGTCGATGGCCATGTGCGCGCTGGTCGCGGCCGCCGACGGCACGATCGATCCGTCGGAGCGGCGCCGCGTGGCGGAACTGATCGCCACCAACGAGGTGCTGCAGAACTTTCCCGCCGGCGACCTGCAGCGCCGCTTCGACGACAACCTGAACAAGCTGACGGCGGACTTCGACTTCGGCAAGGTCAGCGTCATGCAGGAGATCGCCAAGGCGAAGAAGAAGCCCGCCGAGGCGCGGGCCGTCGTCCAGATCGGCATTGTCATCGGCGGCGCCGACGGCGACTTCGACAAGACCGAGCAGGCCGTCGTCCGCGAAGCCTGCTACGCGCTCGACCTGCCGCCGCACGAGTTCGACCTCTGACACACCCCGTCCGGCGTCGCCCCGTCGTCCTGCGCGGCGACGCCGGCGGAATCGTCGCCGCGTTCGTCAGCGCAGTGTCACAGGGGCGTTGCCGCCTTCAGGATGAAGAAGAGGGTGACGGCCGAGTTGGCGGACGACAGCGCCGAGACCGTCGTACCGGCCGCCGCGCCCCAGGCGGCGAGACCGACCGTGGTCGACAGCGGCGGCCATACGCGCACCGCGGGCGCCGGCCCCAGCAGGGCCGCCACCCTGCGCGGGACCGGTCCGACGGCCGCGAACCCGGCAAGCGTCGCGACGGGCGCCCCGCGCGTCACCAGGCCGGCTTTGCCGATCGCACGAGCCACGACGCGCCGGCTCCCGACCGCCACGGCGGCCTCCTCGTCCGCCCACCGCTCCGCCGTGTACGTCACCGCGGTCCTCAGCGGACGCAGAAACGGGTTGGCGCGCGCGGCCAACTGCACCGTCAGCAGGAAGCGGTCATGGCGACCGGCGAGATGGGCACGCTCATGCGCGAACAGGGCCCGGCGCTCGGGCGGTTCGAGCGCGGCGAGCATCGCGCTGCTGACCACGATCCGGCCCAGGCGCCCACCGGGCAGGGCGTAGGCGTACGGAACCTCGTCCGGCAGCACCGCCACCGGCCGCGGCGGCATGGCGGAGAGCGCCCGGGCAGCCCGGCGTCGTACGCGGTGATGCCGCCACACGGCTCTGCAGCACGATGCGAGCACGACCATCAGTGCGGGGATGGCGACCTTGCCCGCGACCTCGTCGTGAGGGACCGCCTCACGGACCTCCGGGTCGGACCAGCCGTCGGGCAGCGGATTACCAGGAAGCTGGGCGGTGCCGACGACCATGAGCAGAGCCAGACAGAGCGTGCTGCAGAGCGCGAGCACCGCGGCGGCCGTCGAGAGCAGCCATGTGGCTGTCCGTGGGTGCAGATGCTGCTCGGCCAGCCGCGCGACCGGCCATGCGCTTAAGGGCAGTACCAGCGGCAGAAAGACGAAGACCCCCATGCGGTCAGTCTTCCCCTTCGTCCGTTGCCTGAGCCAGCAGGTCGCGCAGCAACTGCTCGTCGCCCGGGGGGAGCGCCGTCACGAAACGCGCGAGGACTGCCTCCCGGTCCGCCTCCGCGTCCAGCATTTTCCGCATGCGCAGGGCGGCGAGACCCGCCTCGTCGGCGGTCGGCGTCCACTCGAAGGACCGGCCCGCCCGCTCGCGCGAGACCGCGCCCTTCGCGTGCAGCCGGGTCAGGATGGTGATGACGGTCGTGTAGGCGAGATCGCCACCGAGCCGCTCCTGTACCCACGCGGTGTTCACCGGCCCCGCTGCGTCGCGCAGCGCAGCCAGCACCTGACCCTCCAACTCGCCCTGACCTCGCCGGCGAGGCTGCTGTCGAGGGGTGCCGCCCTGGTTCTGGCCCGTCATGCCGTCTCCCTCCCGTCCCTCCGGCCCGCGCGTCCGACGCTGGAGCGGGTTCATCGTACTGAGCGAGGGAGATTTGCCGTCGGCTGCGGTTCTCCCGGCGTCGACCGCTTGTCACATCGTGTGTGACGCGCGACCACCGAGGTGGCGTGACCATCCCTTGCCCGCCTTCTACATCGTTTCTACAGTGGTGTGGATTTCCATCGGCCTCAGCGGCCGGCGATCCGAGAACTCGTAGCGGGGAAGGGACGTGACATGGGTGTCAGCCTCGGCAAGGGCGGCAACGTCTCACTGAGCAAGGAGGCCCCTGGACTGACCGCCGTACTGGTCGGCCTCGGCTGGGACGTGCGGACGACCTCCGGCGCGGACTTCGACCTCGACGCCAGCGCACTGCTGCTGAACGGGACCGGAAAGGTCGTCTCCGACCGGCACTTCGTCTTCTACAACAACCTCACCAGCCCTGACGGGTCGGTCGAGCACACCGGCGACAACCTCACCGGCGAGGGTGAGGGCGACGACGAGTCCATCAAGGTGAACCTTGCCGCCGTACCGGCCGACATCGCGAGGATCGTCTTTCCGGTCTCGATCCATGAGGCCACGGCCCGCGGACAGAGCTTCGGGCAGGTCCGTAACGCCTTCATCCGCGTGGTGAACCAGGCCGGCGGCGCCGAGCTCGCCCGCTACGACCTCTCCGAGGACGCCTCGACCGAGACCGCCATGGTTTTCGGCGAGCTCTACCGCAACGGCGCCGAGTGGAAGTTCCGCGCCGTCGGCCAGGGCTACGCCTCCGGACTCGCGGGAATCGCCTCCGACTTCGGTGTCAACGTCTGACCCGGTGCTCCGGACGCGGTGCACATCGCGCCGCGATCCAGCCAACGCCCCAACGGCACGTCAGGTCGACCGCACCGGTCCGGACGGCAGCAGCGGCACCACGGCAACCGACGGACCCGCACGGCCCTGAGCCGCTCGCAGCCGTCCCCCCGATCATGGCCGAAGCCGGAGCAAGGCCGCCGGCATCCGCACCTGCAGGCGTGACCAGAAACGTGCTGTTTGCTCTGTCGTCCGGTTCCGTCGCGGAGGGCCCGCCCCGCCGCCCGCGTCGTCAGTCACCCGGACGCCAGTCGGGCCGCCGCCCGCTGAACCCGACCACCCGGTCCAGCAGCGGCGCGTCGTCCGGCACGGCCACCGGCGGGCCGAAGATTCCGTCCCGCATCGAGTCGTCACCCGTCGGCCGCACGATCTCGTACGACACCGCCGCACTCGCCTCACCGGGGTCGTACTCCTGCCCCGTCGCCCGCGCGAGGTCCCAGCCGTGGATCACCAGCTCGTTCAGCGCGACGCGCCCGGCGAGCTGCCCCGGCAGGTCCACCCCGCCGGCCTGGGTCATGCCGTCCCACGCCGAGGGCTCACGCCAGGCCTCCGCCAGCTCGTCCAGCCGCCGGGGCAGCACGGTGCGCCACTTCTCGTCGAGCATCGGGAGCGCGCCGCCGGGGTCGGTGCCGGTCGTCGGGCCGAGGTCCTTGCGCGCCGCGTCGCGGAAGGCGAGGGACAAGCCGTCGACGTGGGCCAGCAGCTCGCGCACGGAGTAGTCGGGACAGGGCGTCGGAGCCCCCAGTTGTTCGTCACCGATCGCGTCGAGCAGCCGGGCGACGGCGTGGGCGGCGGGTGTGAGGTCGGGTACGGGTGTCGCGTCGGAGGTGTCCATACAGTGGTGACCGGCCGGGAAGCCGGAACTCATCGGCCCCGGACGCGGCGGCTCCGCGCCCTGCGGAGGTGATCGCTCGCCCGATCGGGCTAACACCCGGCCCGGAAGGATCTCCGGCGCCGTCCGCCCTCATACGCTCCACGAGTGACTCGTACGAACGCCTTGAACACCGGCCGCGACGACTTCCTCACCTGGGTGTCCCGGGACGGAGGCGCAGCGCTGCCCGTGCGCACCACCGACGCGGTGCTGACGATGCTCGCGCTGCGCGGAGCGGAACGCAGGGCGGGCGTGCCCGAGCCCACGCCGCAGCTGGTGCGGCAGGTCCTGCACGAGGATCTGCCCCAGCTGCTGTACGCGGCCGACGAGGAGCTCGACGCCGTGCCCGCGATCCTCGCCGCCCTGGCCGACCGCGTACGGGCCGCAGGCCGCCTCAACGCCAAACGCCACACGAAGCTCGTCGCCGCCGTCGAGGAAGCCGTCCCCGAGTTCCGCCGCGCCATGGCAGACCCGCTGAACCTGACCTGGCCCCGCTGGTACGCGTCGCTGATGAGCGCCGACGGCGTGGACCGCGACGACGCCGACGCCGTACGGGCCTGGCTCGACGCCCACGAGAGCACACCGCACGCGGACCGGCCCGCCCTCCCCGAGCCGCTGCACCGCTCGGACCTCGCCGACCGGACCTTCTCCGTACGGGCCCGGCTCACCGAAGCGCTGCTCGAGGCCTTCGCCCGCGACACCCGGGCGGCGTCACCGGCCGGCCCGCTGCTGCCCGCGCCACCCCTGGACGCCGACCGGCCCGACGACGCGCTCACCGGCGAACTCGACCACATCGCGGCGGATCTCACCGACCGGTGGACCGCGGCCGGCCTCGACGGGGCACTGGCCGGGCGGCACGCCTCCCTCGCCCCCGGCCCGGAGTCCGTGCCGCACGCGGCACTCGCCGACCACATGCTCGACGAACACCTCGACTACTACGGCGACTCCGCCGTCCCGCTGCCGCCCCCGGCGGCCGTCCCCGCACCGGACGAGATCCAGGGCCTGCTGCACGCCGCGCCCCTGCCCGCCGCCCTGGCGTCCGGGGCCTTCGACGACGAACTGCGCGAGGTCTCGGAGCGCTGCGGGCTCCCCGGCCCGGCCTCCGACGTGTGGACCGGGGGCACCCCGCAGGAACTCCTCGAACTGGCCGCCGACCTCCTGGCCGCGCAGGCCGAACGGCTGCCGCCGGTCACCGGCCCGGAGGACGCGTACTCGTTCGACGCCGCGCACCTCCTCTACTCGCTCTACGAACGCGGCAGCACCCCCGACTCGGTCGCCCGCAAGATCGCCGACGCGAAGGCGGACGGTCTGCCCACCGAGCTCGAGGACGCCCCGACGCCCGTACCGGGCAGCGCCGCCGACGCCTACGAGACCCCGTCGCCCGAGGAGCTGTCCGTGCTGCTCGGCATGCCCGGACGTACGGAGGCCGACCGTGCCGAACTCGACGCGCCGGCGCGGGGCCTGGCGGCGCTCATCGACCAACTGGCCGCCACCGGCAGCGTCTTCCGCACCGGCGACACCTACGGGCTCACCCCGCTCGGCGCCGCCGTCATGCGCCACGTGCTCACCGTCGGCCATGTCGCCGCCCCCGACCAGGACACCGTCGAAGGCTGGAACGCGGCCGAGACCGTCGCCGCCACCCGCCACTGGCCCACCCGGCTCGGCGCCGCCGCGCTGGCAGCCTGGGCCGCGCGCCGCGGCAGCACGGACGAGGCCTGGCGCAAGCTCCTCGACGCCATCTCCGCGGCCAAGGCCGACGACGTCAATGCCGCCCGTACATCCGAGTACTTCGCCCGCCTCGACCTCGCCGCGGTCCCCGGCACCGTGCTGCGCGCCGCGCTCGGCGATCCGGTGATCGGCGCCGCCGCCCGCAGACTGCTTCTGGCCCGGGGAGAGTCCGTGCCCGAGGACGCGGTGCCGCCCCCCGCGCGCGCCACGGTGCTGGTCGAGGAGCTGGACCAGCGCTGGATCGACGACATGCTGGCCCATGTGAAGCGCCGCGACGACTCCGGGGACAACGGCATCCCGGGACCGGCCGACATCCCGCCCACGACCCTCCTCCCGGCCTTCGACACGGCGGCCGCCGGCTGGCCGGGCGGCGCTCCCGCGCTCGTGGAGGCTCTGGCCGCCGCCGATCCCGCCACGTCCCTGCGCGTCCTCGACAGCCTGCACACCCACCACCCGAACCGTGCGGTGGCGGCCGCGGCGGGCCGTACGAGGAAGGCCGCGGAGCGCTCGCTGTCCCGCCGGCGCTGACCTCCGGCCGGGTCCGGACGCCTCGGGCCGGGGGATAGGTTGGCCGCAGTCCCACCGCCCGAGGAGATGCCCGTGCCCGCCCGCCCCCGCCTGCTGTTCGTGACCGACCTCGCCTATCCGGCCAGGGGACGGCGCTACTGCGACGAGGACATCTTCCTCACGTCACGCCTGCGCGAGGACTTCCGTCCCGCGCTGTGCCATCCGCTGGACGCCGCCGAGCTGATGGACGCCTTCGACGCGGTCGTCGTCCGCAACAGCGGTCCCGTGCTCCACTACCAGAAGGAGTACGACGCGTTCCGCGAGCGGGCCACGGCGACGGGCACCCGCGTGTACAACCCGCTGGGCGGTCGGGGCGACATGGCGGGCAAGCAGTATCTGCTGGACCTGACGGTGGCCGGCTACCCGGTCATCCCCACCGTCGACCGGCCGCAGCACCTGGCGCGGCTGCCGGAGACCGCCGAGTACGCGGTGAAGCCGAAGGCGGGCGCCGACTCCATAGGCCTCGACTTCGTCCCGCGCCAGGAACTGGCCAAGCTCGCCGCACGCGGTGACCTGCTGGTCCAGCCCCGGGTGGACTTCCGGTACGAGGTGTCCTTCTACTTCGTCGACGACGCCTTCCAGTACGCGCTGTACGCCACCGACCCCGCGCAGCGGTGGGTCCTCGAGCCGTACACGCCCACCGAGGCGGACCTGCGTTTCGCGAAGAAGTTCATTGACTGGAACACCCTCGACCACGGCGTCCAGCGCGTCGACGCCTGCCGCACGAGGACGGGTGACCTGCTCCTGGTCGAGCTGGAGGACCTCAACCCGTATCTGTCCCTCGATCTGCTCCCCGAGCCGACGCGGGACGCTTTCGTCACCGCGATGACGGCGTCCCTGCACCGCTTCCTGGACCGGCCCGCGCCGCCCGCCCTCGGCTGACGCCGGCGGGCAGGGCACGTGGGCGCCGTCGGCGGCCCGGCGGCGCGGCGGCGCGAGCGTGGCAGAACGGTCACCGGGACGTCAGCGCAGCGGCCTCGCTCCTCGCCCGCCGGAGCCAGTCCGCGCGCTCCCGCTCCGTCGAGTCGGTGACCGTACGGAAGACCACCCGCCGTACGTCGTCGACTCCGACGTACGGCAGTACACACGCGGACCAGACGCGCTGCAACGGATCCCCGAACTCGCCCTCCTCCCGGTCGGCCGGCGTGTCCGAGGTGTTCAGCACGAGTGCCCGGCCCGCCGTCAGCAGCCCGACGGGCTCGCCGTCGGCGCTGCCGAGCTTGTACGCGACGCCGGGCACCAGCACCCGCTGCACCCAGCCGGTGAGGACGGCCGGCGGCATGCCCCACCAGTTGGGGTGGACGAACACCACGGCGTCCAGCGAGGCCACTTCCGCGCGGTGCAGGGCCACTTGGGGATCGGGCGCCTCGTCCGACGCCCGGACCGTCTCCGTCTCGCCGGCGGTCAGGACCGGCGGGAAGCCCTCGGCGCACAGGTCGTGCGCGAGCACCTCGCACCCGCGCCCCCGCAGCTCGTCGGCGACCGCGTCGAAGAGGGCGTGGTTGAAACTGCCCGGCCGCGGATGTGCGAGATAGACCCCGATGCGCATGTGTCCCCGATCCCCCGGAACGATGTAGGCCGGTGCCTACCACTCGGCCGCCTTGACACCGGATCGTAGGCCCCGCCCGGCACCGCTGGGTGGACGACTCTGAGTCGGCCGTGTGCCTGCAGTTGGTACAGCCCCCCCGGCATGGCCGGTCAGCACCGGAGAAGAAGACGCGCGGTCGGGCGAAGAAGGCCGACTGAGGCTCGCGTACAGACGCGTACAAGAAGGAGCCCCGTCACCGGAACACTCCGGTGCCGGGGCGTCATCCTTCTTGAATGCTCAGTCTCGCGCGGCGAACTCCACGAAGGCCGCCCAATCCTCGGCGGCCAGCCGCAGCGTCGGCCCCGCCGCGATCTTCGAGTCGCGGACGTGGACCGTGCCGGGGGAGGGTGCGACCTCCACGCATTCGCCGCCCTCGGCTCCGCTGTAGCTGCTCTTCCGCCAGATCAGCTCGGCAGCCGCTGTGTTGGTCCCCGCGATCTTCATAGCTCTCCCAGCAACTTCTCGACGAATGCCAGCGACTCTCGTGGCGTGAGGGCCTCTCGGACAATCCCATAGCGCGCCGCGATGGCTCGGGCCTCCTCCGGATCTGTGAGCAAGGTGCTGCGGCCCTTTACCTCCAAGTACGCGACCTGTGCTCCGGCTCTGCGGGTGATCAAGGTGAACGGCCCATCGACGCCGGCGTGTCCTCCCGATCAAGTGGCATGACTTGGATCTCCACGTTGCGCTTCTCACCGATGAGAAGCAGGTGCTCCAACTGGCCACGCAGAACGGACTTGCCGCCGTAGGGGCGACGCAGAACCGCCACCTCGATGGCGAAACTCATGAGTGAGCGCCTTCAGCGTGGCCACTGATCGGGTGACGCCGGTCAGGTCGAGGTGAGGGCCGCAACGCACAAAGCCCCCGTGCCGTTGAGGGAGGTATTCGACGTCTCAACCCACCGGCACAGGAGCCCTGTTGGTCCCCTATCCTGCCGCACTCGACCTCCCTCACGCCCTGGTCGAGTGGGTCACCATGCTCATCGTCACCCGCGAGGGTGACCGCCGCTGCAAACTCCCGCCGCACCAGCGTGCGCTCATCGCTCTGGTGTACCTACGCCGCCACGACACCCTTGCCCGGATCGCGGCCGGGTTCGGGATATCCGTCGGCACCGTCCACGCGTACGTCACCAGCGTGACCGGCCTGCTCGCCGAACGAGCCCCTGGCCTGCTCAAGACGCTGCGCGAGCACGATCCGGACTTCGTCCTGCTGGACGGGACTCTCGCCGAGTGCGACAGCGTCGGTGACAGCCGGGCGGACTACTCGGCCAAGCACCGCCGGCACGGCGTGAACGTCCAGGTCCTCACCGATCCGGCCGGCGAGCTGCTGTGGATCTCACCCGCCCTGCCGGGCCGCACTCATGACCTCACCGCGGCCCGTACCCACCGGATGATCCGGATCTGCGAACGCCAGGGTGCCCCCGTCCTCGCCGACCGTGCCTACACGGGCGCCGGCCCCTGGGTCACCACCGGACTCAAACGGCCACCGGGCGGCGAGCTCACCCTCACCCAGCGCACCGTCAACCGGGCCCTGGCCGCAGCCCGGGCACCGGTCGAACGCGGCATGGCACGGCTGAAGTCCTGGCAGATCTTCCGCAGATCCCGCATCAGCCCGAACCGCATGACCGTCATCGCCAAAGCTGTCCTCACCCTGGAGAGGCAACGCTGAAAACGCTCACTGGTGCAGCCAGTTGCTGAAGATTTCCTGGCGCGCGAGACGGGCAGATACCCGCTGCTCGATGGTCTCCTCCGTCAGGAGAGGGCGACGCTTGGTGAGTAGTGCGCGGGTGTACTCCTCGGTTTGCAGGAGACCCGGCACTGCCTGTACCGCATACAAGTGCAGCTCAGCCGCCTCGGTCCACTCGAAGTACCATTTCTGCGGGGCTTTCCGGCCGGCTCTCCACCGCCGGACCGGTCAGCGACCGAACCGCGCTGACGAATCGAGGCCGGTCTCCCCATGGTTTCCAGCTGTGTGTCAAGATGCTCCGATGGACGACCTCATGCGCGCCTGGGAACGCATCGAGACCTGGCTCCGAGAGCACCAGTGCACCAGTGCTCTCTCCGAGCTGCACCCGCCGGCCTCCGAAGAGGCCATCCAGTCCCTCCAGGACGCCCTCCCGTATCCGCTTCATCCCCACCTTGTGCAATGGCTTCGGATTCACGACGGTGCCCTGCCAGGGAGTTCCCTATGGCCGTTCCGGTACTCCCCGGTCAAGGCTGAGGGCATGGAGGGTGGTCCGCAGCATTTCGGGGAGGCTTTTGATGACTTCCGCAGCGAATTTGCGGATGACGGGTTGGATCCCGAAGGTCCGGAAGGGCCGTGGGATCCGCCGAATGCATACGAGTTCTGGGTGCCCATTGCAGTCACCAATACCGGTGAGTACCTCGCGGTCGACCACCGTCCTGGCGACACCTACGGAAGCGTCCGGGAGATCGATTATGAAGGTTCGGATCCGTGGGGCGTGATCCGGTGGGCGAGCCTGGGGGAAATGCTCGACGAGATCGCGGACGGCCTTGAATCCGGCGCGGGTGTCCAGGGCAGCGGGCGAACGTACCGCTACGTCCCCCAAGTGATCCAGACCCCACTGACCATCACCGACCCCCCACTGTCCGGGGCGCCGGTGGTGATCGACGGAGATCTGGTGAATCGCCTTGACTGGCGGATCGAGCGATAGCATCCGATGTGAAGAGGCCCCGCCCAATAGATGGACGGGGCCCCTTCTTCTTACGCGCTACGGCCTGACCAGGCCTGGGGCGTCAATGAAATACGGATCTTCGTCCAGCATCCTTTGCTTGGAATAGAACCCGTTGAGACGCCGACCTGCCGTTTCGTTCTGACCACCGTGCATCGACGCTCGGGCGCACTTCTCCTTGTACGTGGGAGTGCCGCCGAAGGGCGGGCGCTCATCGTCGTACACACGCCACTTGCCGTCACCACCCTTGCGCGCGTACGCCTGGAGGCATTCGCCTCCGTTGGCGACCCCGGTCGCTCCGCCACTTTCCTTTGTGCTTGCGAAGGAGTATTCGTCGCACTGAACAGCCGCGTTCTTGTTCGCCGGATCGGGAGTGGCCAGCGGGTGCGCTACGAGCTGGTACGCCCCGCTCTTGGGGCAGACAACCCCGCGGTTGGCATCTGCCTTCGCTCCGTCGAATTCACGGCGCAAAGGACTGTTGTGATTCTTACTGCCGGGATGCCAATCGAGTTTGTCCCGCATCTCCAGGTAGTACAGGGCGGCACCCTCGGCGTTCTTCAGCTTCAGGTTGAACGTCGGCGTGTACTTCGGGAAGACACAGCCCACCGAGGTGTTGGCGCGCATGATCTGGTCGCAACGGACCTGCTCCCAGAACACCCAACTCGGTTCGGTGATCTTCACCGAGGCGGGCGCGGCGGACGCCTTGAAGCCGAGGAAGTTGCCCCGGTCGAACTTCTGCTGCTGACCGGCGGCGGCGGTCTTCCAGGTGAACTTGCGCGTCTGGACCGTCTGTTCGGTAACCGAGGAGGTGGTGGTCCAGGAGGTCGGCCCGGTGAATTCGGGGCCGACGAACTCCCTCTGGCAGACTGGGTCACCGCCACACGTGACGTCCCAGTAGTCGAGCGTTACGGTGCCGAGCGCGCCGTCGATGGACAGGGGCGCGATGGTGTTCTGCTGAAGCCACTCAGCGCCCTTCGTGCCCTTCGTGTTCAGTTTGATCTCTTCGCGGACGAGGAACATGGCCGTGCCGATGAGCTTGGGCGGCTCATTGGGGCTGATTCGCCACCATTGGGCCACTACGCCGATCTTGTGGCAGCCCTCATCGCGGGTGAGCGTGTATCCGCCGACGGTCGGGTCGTTGCACCAGGGGACAAGAGGGTTGGCGGGCGCCGCGAGCGCCTTCGCCGCCGTTCCTATCTCTGCGTTGTAGGTACGGCTCTGGCACAGCTCGATCTCAGGGCTGTCGGTCTTGTGACAGTGGCTCCGGTCCCCCGGCTGCGGGTCGGTCGTGACGCCGTCCGGGGAGGCTTGCTTCTCTGGAGTGTCCACCTCCTCATACGGCTCCTCCTCCGGGTCCACCGGCTCCTCGGGCTGTTCGCCGGAATCCGGTACGGCGGTGTCGCCGCTGATCGGAGCCTTGCCCGTGCCGTAGTCGTAGGCCTTCTCCGGGCCCTTGTTGTCCGCGCGGTCGACTGTGCGCCCCTCGGTCCGGTTCATGTCACGCTCAGCGGGTGTGCCCGTCACGGTGCTGGGCTGGCCCGCGACAGCGGGCTTTTCAGCACTCCAGGCGCCACCGTTGGTACGGCTCTCGACGCCTCGGACATCGTCACCGGCCGCAGGCGTGATATCGAACTTGCCGTCGCCCTTGTTCGGCGTCCACGCGCCCTCGGGATAGTCGGGCGAAGTAACCTTCGAAGGAGCCGCCGGTGCGGTGGTGTCGACGACGAACTGGGTCCAAGGGGACCAGTTGAGGTTGTAGTGCGTGCCGTCGTAGGCGTTGGTGCGGAACTTGTACGTCCGGCCGTCCTTGAGCTGACCGGCCGGTACGGTCACGCTGACCGGCTTGCCCTGTTCGCCGTAGGGGGACAGGAGCAGCCCCTCGCCGAGCGGCGTTGTGATGGGCGTGTTCGTGGCGGCGTCGTAGACCTGGAACGTGCCGTTGACCTGGTCGCCGTCCGCGTCGGTGAACGTGTCACGCAGGATGGGTGTGGTGGTGTTGACGGCCCACACGCCGGCGTAGGACTTGAACGGCGCGCCGGCCTGGCGGCTGGTTCCGTCCGAGGGGCGGTAGTTGTGGGTGACGGTCAGCTTGGGCTGATTGGCCGTGTTGTTGGCGGAGTTGACACGCTTCCACTCGTGGATGTCGCTCTCGCTGGAGGCGCGCAGCCCCATGCCGGAGACGTTCCACTTCTGGCCGGCCCAGTACTGGGCGAGAGTGGTGACGTCGGCGGTGATCCAGCCGTCCGTAGCGGTGCAGGCCGGGTTGCCGCGGGTGGCGGTGGAGGTCGCGTACTTCGCGCCCATGGTGGGCTGGTTCGTCCAGCGGCTGGAGGTGGTGGCGTTGTTTGCCGTCCACACCTCCCACGGCTGCGCGGTGCAGTCGGTGTTGCCCGAGTGGAAGTTCCACAGCGACAGGGTCGCCTTTGACACGAGGGCGTCCGCGATGGGAGCCGTGTTCCAGGTGATGAAGGAACGGGCTGTGCGGTAGGTGCCGTCGGCGTTCTTGGTGCCCGGGTTGCCGAAGTCCAGCTCGGTGTCGCCGGACCAGTCGACGGTTTCGCCTTGCTGGACGTAGGTGTCGAACAGGTTGCCCAGGGCGGAGGTCGACGGGTCGACCGTCACCGGGTACTGGGTGGCCGGGTCGGCGAGAAACTTCGCGTCCGGGGTGATGACCAGGTCCACGGCGCCGCGGCCCTTGTTGACGACCTCCATCCCGACCCGGGCCCGGTTCTCGTGCTTTCCGGACCGTTTGTCGACCGAGGCGTCCCACATTACGGGGGCGGGCATCGTCGCCCGCACTTCACCGGTCGAGGTGTCGGTGAAGGACACCGAGCCGTCCTGGTTCGCCTTCGCGTTCAGCCCATTGGCCCTGATGGGTAGCGTGTACGCGTAGCTGCCCGCGGTCGGCTTCTGGGCGATCTCGACGAACTGCTCGAACCCGGTGCGGGTCGCTTCGACGATCACATCGGCGCCGGGGACGGCGTTCTTGTACCGGGCGGTCGTGCCGTGAAGTTCGGGCTGGGGGAGGCCGCCTTTCCACTGCAGCGTCACGGACTGGTCTCCGCTGCCCAACGTGACCAGGTCCGTCGGGGCGGCCTGGCTCGCCGCGCTCAGCGACGCCGCCGGCTTGCCCCTCTTCCCGGCCAGGCGGAGTCCGCTCGGGTGGGACCTTGCCCGGACCTCGCCGCCTGCCGCGGTGGTGAGGGTGGCATCGACCTTCCGCCACTGACCGTCACGCCACACCCGCTCGGGCCCGGTGGTGAGCTCGGTGGTCAGCGTGCCGTCCGGGTTCGCGACGGTGTGGGTGGTGGCCGTCGTCTCATCGGTGACGTCCACCTTCTTCCCGGTGCGCCTCGCCTCTGTGACGGCCCACGCTTTGGAGCCCTTGGCGTGCTCGGCTGCCCAGGCGATGTCCGATTCGAGGACGTCGGCCTTCGACGGCTGCTGCACCGCCGTGGCCGCGTCCGGCTTCGGCGTTGACGCGGCGCTGGTCGGCTGTGTGGCGCCCGTTAAGAGCGCGACTTCGGCGACGAGGAGCAGCGAGGCACCGGCCGCGATACGTGCCCGGCGCCGTCCCACTGGCTGTCTGTACGGAGACACGAACGTTCCTGCCCTTCCCTGTAAGGAATGCAAACGCCTGTGCGAATACGTGCGCGAGCACAGGACACTAGGCGGAAGCGGTGGAGGAGCGCAGCGAGTTATCGGCCATGGCTCGCATGTGACGTCGGAGAGAGGCGAGTTGAAGCGGCCGTCGGCTCGCAAACGCGGCAATGATCACACTGGCTTAGGCGGGTCGGAGCGTCTCCACTCGTGCTGCGGGGCTCCGGTCGACGCCGGTCACGTGCCGAGGTCGAAAGAGTGACTCGCACCGAAGGTGATGCATACGGGGTCGAGCGGTACGTGATGGATTTCTGGCCGAAGGCACCCTGAGGAAGCGGGGGGGGGGGGGGGGGGGGGCAAACCACCCCCCCCCCCCCCCCCCCACCCCCTCCCCCCCCCCCACCCCCCCCCCCCCCCCCTCCCCCCCCCCCTTTGAGGTTCGAAACCACCCCCCCCAGTCTCCATCACCTTT
>NZ_JBVHTA010000005.1:0-22357 GCF_055566095.1 Streptomyces sp. NPDC027962 | reverse complement strand
GGGGTGACTCGAAAGGGGGGGGGGGAGGGTGGGGGGGGGTGGGAGGGGGGGGGTTTGGGGAGGAGGGCACTTGGGGGAGGGGGTGGGGGGGGGGAGGCCCCCCACACCACCCGCTTCCTCAACGGGGCACTTGATGCTGACGATGAATCCGTCTACCTGACCGTCGATGATCCTGTTGGAGGTGTAGAAGCCGCTCAGCAGGTTCCCGGCGGCGTTCGAGCTGACGAGAGCGGTGCGGGAGGTGCTGCTCGGTACCGAGCCCTCCGGTCAACCTCACCAAGCGGGCCACCGCCGCTATGGCCGAGGCCCGGGACCACTTCATCGAGGCCGTGCATCCTGGTGGCACCGTGGTGACAAGTGTCAGCGGTGGTTACAGCCGCTGGTGGACCTGGGCCGGCCACAAGGCCAACGCCACGCTGGCCGCGTCGCTCGGCAAGGTCACGATGCCGGGACAGCGCATCAACGACTGCTGGATCAGGGTGAGGGAGGACATCGACGCGCGGACCTGGAAGCACGCCCTGGCCGACGCACTGAGCCGACTGTGCCTGCCCGAGATTGACGAGAAGGCGGCGAAGGGGCTGAAATTCGCCGAGGCCCTGCCGCCCCGCCTTGCCACAGCGACGCTGGCGCTCCGGTTCTCCGACCTGCGAGGGGCGGAGGCCGTACTGGCGGAGCCGACGAGGTTCGTTTCGGCTCCAGGCCGGTGAAGGGCCGGCCGCTCTTCGCGAGCCGTAGAGGGCCCGCGCCACGGCCCGGTCAGAGAGCCGGCGGCCGGTAGTCGGCGTCCCGCCACAGTGCCCGGGTGTCCGGCAGCTCCGGTCGGTCGCGGGCGTCGTCCGGTGCCCAGACGCGGACCGGCCCGGCGCCCCTGGTGTCGAGGGGCTGCCACCCGGGGTCGCCGGTGGCGGCGAAGTCGGCCCACGCCGTGACCATGTCCCGCGACAGGCGGTCGTCCGCGGGGGAGGGCGGGCCGCCGATGAGGAACTCGACGGCCTCCAACTCGTGGTTGCCGAACGCGAAGGGCACGTCGGCACAGTGCCAGGCGCGCACTTCGCCATGCGGGCCTGCACGCCGCCGGTCGAAGCGGGACAGGAACGTCCGGCCGCCGGTACGTGCGTGCGACTCGGCGAGGCGGCTGCTGTACTCGCCGAAGGTCAGGTCGCCGAGGACGGCGAGGTAGACGTCGAGCACGGGGGCGTCCGGCATGAGGGCGCGGTAACCGGCCACCAGGCCGTCCGGCAGGCCGAAGTCCCTCGCGAAACAGTCGAGTTGCTCTGCGGTCGTCACTTTCGCGCTGCTGCCCACGGCGTCCAGGAGCCGGTACTCCTCGGTGGTGTGACACACCAGCAGGTCCACGCCGGCACCGGCGCCTGCCGCGACCGCCGCGAGCGGCTCCTCGGACAGGACGTCCCCGTCGACGACCGGTCCGTAGATCACCGGGTCGTAGTGGAGATGACCGGACGCCGGATCGCGACGGTAGCCGTCCACCACCTCGTCCGAGGCGGCGACCAGAGCCCGGGGCGAAGCGCCCGCCAGGGCGTCGGCCGTGGCCGGAACGCACGCCGCGGCGGCCACCCGCGCCGTGACCTCCTGGGCCAGCGCGGTCGAGAAGCAGGGGCCGACGGCGCTGTGGGCGATCGCCCGGCGGAACAGCCCCTCGGTTCGGTCCATCACCATCAGGCATGCCACGGAGGTGGCTCCGGCGGACTGCCCGGCCGCCGTGACATTGTCCGGGTCACCGCCGAACGCACCGATGTTGTCCCTGACCCAGCGCAAGGCGGCGGCCTGGTCCAGCAGTCCCCGGTTGTCCGGAGCTCCGGGCACGTGCCCGAACCCCTCGAACCCCACCCGGTAGTTGACCGTCACCACGACCAGCCCGCCGTCGCGGGCGAGGGCGGCGCCGTCGAAGTCGGGCTGCGCGGAGGAGCCGAAGGTGTACGCGCCGCCGTGGATCCACACCAGGACCGGCCGAGGGGACGCGTCGCCCGGCGGTACCCACACGTTGAGCGTCAGCACGTCCTCGTCACCGGGGGCCCACGTCGGTGCCCCCGGCAGCTCGGCCGACTGAGGGGCGACGACGCCGAAGCGGACGCACTCCCGCACGCCCTCCCAGGGCTCGACGGGTCGCGGCTGCCGGAACCGTCCGGCGCCGAACGGCGGTGCGGCGTACGGCACTCCGAGCACCGCGACCACGCCGTCGGCCGCCCGCCGCCCGCGCACCACACCGTCCGCCGTCCGGAAGACGTCCACCACAAGTACCCCCACTGCCTTTGCTGCCGGCCGGCCCGGCTCCGGACGTCCAGCATTCCACCGCCGCATGCACCGGGACCAACACCAAGATCACCCCGACACACGCACTGTGGGTGTCAATCCGGCGTTGCTGCGTCCGGGCCCGTCCCCGGTCCCGCCCGCGCTCCGGGAACAAAAGGCCCCAGGCCGTGGTTCCGCCGATCATGACGACGACGCACGAAGTGCTGCGCTACACCGCCTTCTCCGGCGACCCCGAGGGGGGCAACCCCGCCGGAGTCGTACTGGACGCCACGGCGCTCGACGATGCCGGGATGCTCGCCATCGCCGCGGACCTGGGCTACAGCGAGTCCGCGTTCCTGACCGCCCCGCCCGAAGGGTTCGGCGGCGAGCCCGGACGGGCCTTCACGATCCGGTACTTCAGCCCCAAGGCCGAGGTGCCGTTCTGCGGGCACGCCACCGTCGCCACGGCCATCGCCCTCGGCGAACGCATCGGCACCGGCGACCTGGTGTTCGCGACGCGGGCCGGCACGGTGCCGGTGACCGTGAGCGAGGAGGGCGGGGCGCTGCGCGCCACCCTCACCACGGTCGAGCCGCACAGCGAGGCCATCGCGGACGCGGACCTCGCGGAGGCGCTGGCCGCGCTCGACTGGCCGGCCGCGGACCTCGACTCCGCGCTGCCGCCCCGTATCGCCTTCGCGGGCGCCCGGCATCTGGTGCTCGGCGCCGCGACCCGTGAGCGGCTGGCGGACCTCGCGTACGACTTCGAACGCCTCGAGGCCCTGATGCGCCGTCTCGACCTGACCACGGTGCAGTTGGTGTGGCGGGAGTCGGAGAGCGTCTTCCACGTGCGTGACCCGTTCCCGGTGGGCGGCGTGGTGGAGGACCCCGCGACGGGCGCGGCGGCGGGTGCCTTCGGCGCGTACGCACGAGAGATCGGCCTGGTCCCCGAGTCCGCCGTGCTCACCCTCCACCAGGGCCGGGACATGGGCCGCCCAGGGACACTGACCGTGGAACTGCGCGCCGGTGACGGGCGGGTGCGGGTGTCGGGAACGGGGACGCGGATCACCTGACACCCCGCGGCGAAGCCACGCGGGGGCTGCTCCTATGCTGCCGGTCATGACCGGTGACCCCATCGAGCTCGTGATCTTCGACTGCGACGGTGTCCTCGTGGACAGCGAGCGGATCTGCGTGGAAGTCGACGCCGTGATCATGGCCGATCTCGGAGCCGCGTTCACCGAGGCCGAGATCATCGAGCGGTTCGTCGGATCGTCCGCGGAGGTCTACACGGCCGCCGTGGAGGAGCGCCTCGGCCGACGGCTGGAGAAGGGCTGGCAGCAGCGGTACGAGCACCTCTACGACGCCGCCTTCGCCGCTCGGTTGACCGCCGTCGACGGAGTCCCCGAGGTCCTGTCCCATCTCACCCCGCCCGTCTGCGTGGCCTCCAACGGACAACACGACGGCATCCTCAGAAGCTTGCGGATCACCGGCCTCGAGGAGCGTTTCGAGGGCCGGGTGTTCAGCGCCGCCGACGTGTCCAGGGGCAAGCCCGCGCCGGACCTGTTCCTGCATGCCGCCCGCACCCTGGGTGTGGAGCCCGGCCGGTGTGCGGTGATAGAGGACAGCGCGTACGGAGTACGGGCCGCCCGAGCCGCCGGAATGCGGGCCTTCGGCTATTGCGGCGGTCTGACTCCGGCCGCGCGTCTGGAAGGGCCCGGCACCGTCGTCTTCGACGAGATGCGCGACCTGCCCCGACTGCTGGCTGCGCAGCCCTGAGTCCGGCACCCCCGTCGAGCTCGTGCCTAGAACGACGTCTCGCGCACGCTCGCCCGGTCCGACGGGACCGTCGTCGCCGTGATCTCGGAGCGGTGGCGGGCGGCCGAGAAGGTCGCCGTCAGGGTCTGCGGCTCGCTCTGGGTCGTGCTCACCGTGAAGCCCTCGTTCGGCACTGCCGAGATGAGGCACACCCCGCCGCTGCCGAAGCGCACGGTCGCCTTGCCGCCCTGGGAGGAGATGGTGTGCACCCCCGAGCCACCCTGCTCGCAGCCCGTGCCCGCCCCCTGCCCCCCTCCTTGGGGGGGTGGATCCGCGGGAGGAGCTTGAGGGGGAGCGGTGGTGCGGGCAGCAGGGGTCGGTGTCGCCGTGCGCGGCTTCTCGGACGCCTTGGACGGCGAGGGCTTGGGTGCGCTCGGCTTCGGACTCGGGCTGCGGGACGGGCTGGGGCTCGGTGTCGCGGAGGCCCGCGGCGCCGCCGCGAAATCCTTCGGGGCCGACTGCGCGACCGGCGCCGTCGGCCTGGTCGAACCCACCACGAAATGGACCGTGATCATCACGGCCGTGACGCTGGCTGCGGTGCACGACAGCCAGATGAGGAGGTAGCGCAGGAGGCGGGACACGACACCATAGTGACGGACCGGCTAACGTGCGCTCTCATGGCCTCCGTACTTGTCGTCGAAGACGACCCTGTCATCCGGGCCGCGCTGATCGAGGTCCTCACCGGACACGGGTACGCGGTGAAGACCGCCCATCAGGGCTTCGAGGCGCTGCGCGAAGTCACCCAGGGCCCGCCCGACATCGTGGTGCTCGACCTGGGGCTGCCCGACCTCGACGGGCTCGACGTGCTGCGCATGATCCGCGGCATCTCGCGGGTGCCCGTCCTGGTCGCCACGGCGCGTGACGACGACACGGAGATCATCAGGCTGCTCAACGCCGGGGCCGACGACTACATGGTCAAGCCCTTCTCCGGCGGACAGCTCGCGGCCAGGCTCGCCGCAGTGCTGCGACGCTCGGCGCCGGCCGCGGCGGACGGCCGGGACCGGCAGCCGGTCGTGCAGGTCGACGACCTCAGGATCGATCCGCAGGCCCGGACGGCGCACCTCGCGGGCAGTGAACTGGCCCTCACCCGCAGGGAATTCGATCTGCTCGCGTATCTCGCGGCCAACGCGGACCAGGTCATGTCCCGCCAACGCATACTCGCGGAGGTGTGGCAGCAGCCCTATCTGGAGGACCAGACGGTGGACGTCCATCTCTCCGCGCTGCGCAGGAAACTGGGCGAAAAGCCGTCCGCACCCCGCTACCTGCACACTGTGCGCGGGATCGGGATCAAACTGGTCACCTCGCCCTCATGAGACGCGCCCTCGCCGGGATCGCGCTGGCCGTGACGTCGATGGTCGCGCTGTCCTTCCTCATCCCTCTCGCCCTCCTGGTGCGTGAACAGGCACGTGACCGGGTGACCACCGCGGCCGAGCAGCGGGCCTCCGCCCTCTCGCCGGTCCTCGCCCTGACCACAGAGCGGGGCGACGTCCAGCAGGCCGTGGCCGAGATCGGCTCGCGCGACCAGTTGGTCGTACGCCTTCCCGACGGCGGTCTCGTCGGCAGCCCGCACGCGCCGAAGGAAGCGCTGGACCGTGCCGTGCGGAAGCGGGAGACCCTCGCGATGGACACCGCCGAGGGCTGGGTCTATCTCCAGCCCGTCGTGCTGCCGCAGGACCGGGTCGCCGTCGTCGAGGCGTATGTGCCCGCCGCGGACCTGACCCGCGGCGTGTGGGCGTCCTGGGGCGTCATGTCGCTGCTCGCGCTGGGCCTGGTGGGCGGCTCCGTGCTGGTGGCGGATCGGCTGGGGGCCCGGGTGGTCCGCTCCTCGCAGAGCCTCAAGCGGGCCTCGCTGGCGCTGGGCTCCGGCGACCTGGGCATACGCGTGGCACCCGACGGGCCGCCGGAGCTGCAGGACGCCGGGGCCGCGTTCAACACGATGGCCGACCGTGTCGTCGAACTGCTCGCGATCGAACGCGAGATGGTCGCCGACCTCTCGCACCGGCTGCGGACCCCGCTCACCGCGCTGTACCTGGAAGCGGACCTGATGGGTGCATCGCCCGGCGCCCGGCGTATCGCCAAGGCAGTGGCCCAGCTGGAGACCGAGCTCGACTCCATCATCACCGCGGCCCGCACCCCGCTCGCCGCGGGACCGGCCGCCGGGCTCGCGGCGGGGCGGCCCTGCGAGGCGACGGAGGTCGTCGCGATGCGACTCGACTTCTGGTCGGTGCTCGCCGCTCAGCAGGACCGGGTATGCGAACGCTCCTTCACCCCTCGCCCCACCCCCGTACGGTTTCCGGAGGACGACCTCGCCGCCGTGGTGGACGCCCTGATCGGGAACGTCTTCCGGCACACGCCGCAGGGCACCGCCTTCGCCGTACGAGTCGAACGCACCGACCGGCATGTGCTGCTGACGGTGGAGGACGCGGGCCCCGGTGTCGCCGACCCCGGGGCGGCGTTGACCCGCGGCGTCAGCGGGGGCGGCGGGGGAGGGACGGGGCTGGGCCTGGACATCGTGGCACGCGCGGCCGGCGCCGCCGGCGGGGAACTGCAGATCAGCAGGGCCCCGATGGGCGGGGCTCGGGTGCGGGTGTCGTTCGGTCTGGCGTGATTCGGGCGGCCGGAAGTGGTCGGAAATGATCTCGGACGTGTCCCCTCTCACGTGACGCGCGCGATCGGCGCGTGAGCTGGGGTGACCCGGAGTAGCCCGGTCGGGTCTCGGCTGTCAAGAGGCGTGACGCTCACGAATGTTTAACGAATCACAGACTTTTGCGCCTCCGTGGTGTCAGAGTGACTCAAGAGGCCGGAGTTACTGACCAGTTGGGCCAGTTCTGCAGTTCTTCAGTTCTGCGGTCCCGTAGTTCCGTATGGCCGAAGTCGGGCAGGAACCCACCCGGTTCTCCCGTCACCCCCGGTACCACCGATCCCCTCGGTACCACTGGCTACGCCGGTCCCACCGGTCAACCCCGTGCAGCACGGTCCGCCGTGCCGCAGCTGCTCCGCCTCCGAGCGGTCCGTCGACTTCCGCGCGGCCTCCCAGCGAGACCCGCGTTCGCACATGACCATCCCCCCACCGCGCGCCGATGGGCGCGCCGGAGGACACCCCCTATGCACATGCTCATGAAAAACGCCCGCGCCTTCCGGCACCGGGCTGCCGCCCGTGCCGAGGAGTTCGGCCGGCTCGCGGACGGCCAGTCACCCCAGGCGCTGTTCATCACCTGCTCCGACTCGCGTGTGATTCCCACGCTGATCACGGGAGCCGGCCCCGGCGAGCTGTTCGAACTCCGCACGGCGGGCAGCATCATCCCCGAACACGCCCCCGACCGGCACTCGAGCGAGGCGGCCACCATCGAATACGCCGTCGAAGTGCTCGGGGTCGCCGACATCGTCGTCTGCGGCCACTCCCACTGCGGTGCCGTGGGCGCGATGGCGCGCCGCGAGGATCTTTCCGCCGTTCCGGCGGTCCGCGGCTGGCTGGAGAGTGCGTCACCCCCGCCCCTGTTCACCGACTCCTCCGGCCCCGCCGTCGCCGAGGCCGTCAAGCACCATGTGCTGCGCCAGCTGAGGCGGTTGAGCGAGTATCCGTGCGTCGCCCGACGGACCGAGCAGGGACGACTGAACCTGCACGGCTGGTTCTACGAGATAGACACCGGTTCCGTGCTCGTCCACCGACCGCACGACGACGCGTTCCTTCCGCTGTGAGCGTCGACACCGTCCGCGAACGCGGAAACCGCGGACGCCACCGGAAGGCAGCACCGCAGCGCACAGAACGACCGTCCGCCTCGACCCTGCGAGCCGACCTCACCGCGTCCGTCGTCGTCTTCCTGGTCGCCCTCCCGTTGTGCGTGGGCGTGGCCGTGGCATCCGGCGTCCCGGCCGAACTCGGCCTGGTCACCGGCATCGTCGGCGGCCTGGTCACCGGCTTGCTCCCGGGAAGCAGCCTCCAGGTCAGCGGACCCGCCGCCGGTCTGACCGTCCTTGTCCTGGAAGCCGTCACCGAATTCGGACTCGGGGCACTGGGCGTCTTCGTCCTGGCGGCGGGCGTGCTCCAACTGGGCATGGGAGCACTGCGGATGGGCCGCTGGTTCCGCGCCATCTCCATCGCCGTCGTGGAGGGCATGCTGGCCGGGATCGGCCTCGTGCTGATCGCCGGGCAGCTCTACGCCATGACCGACGCGAAGGCGCCCGGCTCGGGTCCGGCCAATCTCTGGGGTCTGCCCGGACTGCTCGTGCGTACGGTCGGCTCGCCCGGGGCGCTGACAGCCTTCGCCCTCGGCGCGGCAACCGTCGTGCTGATGGCGCTGTGGAAGCATCTGCCGCCCAAGGTCCGCCTGGTGCCCGCGCCGCTGGCCGCCGTCGCTCTGACCACCTCCGCCGTCGCGCTGTTCCAACTGCCCGTGAAGCGCGTCGACGTGCAGGGGCTGCTGGGCGCGATCCGGCCGCCGTCCCTGGACGACCTCGGCCGGATCACGGACGTCGGCGTGGTCGGTGCGATCGGAACGGTCGTCGCCGTCACACTCATCGCGTCGGCGGAGAGCCTGTTCAGCGCCGCTGCCGTCGACCGGCTGCACAGCGGACCCGGCACCGACTACGACAAGGAACTGATGGCGCAGGGGGCCGGCAACACGCTGTGCGGCGCTCTGGGGGCGCTGCCGATGACCGCTGTCATCGTGCGGAGTGCGGCGAACGTTCAAGCCGGTGCGCGGACCAAGGCGTCACGGGTGATGCACGGCGTGTGGCTGCTGCTCTTCGCGGCACTCGTACCGGCTGCGCTCGGTCTCATACCCGTTGCCTCGCTCGCCGGCATCCTGGTCTTCTCCGGATGGAAGCTCATTCCCCTGAAGGAACTGGGGCCCTTGTGGCGCGAGCACCGGGGAGAGGCCCTGATCCTGATGGCGACCGCGCTCGCCATCGTCGCAACCAACATGTTCGAGGGCGTGCTGGCCGGGCTGCTGCTCGCCATCGCGAAAACGGCGTGGGAGACATCCCATGTCCAGGTGCACGTGGACGAGGGCTCAGACCCCGACGGCCCCCTGCGTGTCGTCCTCTCCGGCAACGCGACCTTCCTCAGGCTCCCCCGGATCCTGGACACCCTCGAACGGCTGCCCGCAGACCGGCACATCGAGCTCGACCTGCTCGGCCTGCGGCATCTGGATCACGCATGCAGCACTGCTCTCACCAACTGGGCCGACCGGCACAACAAGGAGGAGGGGGCCGCCGCCCGCCTGCTGATGCCCGCAGCCTGACGGTGAGGGTCGCGCAGGCACGGTCCGTACGGTGCCCTGAGGGAGCGCTGTGCGGGCCGGGCCGAGCGGCGAACGCGCTGTGGCGAGCGGGCCGTCAGCACGACCCCGTCGTGAGCTGCCGCGGAGCTGCTAGCGCCCGGCGCCGAAGTTCTGCGTCCACCACGGGCCGCCGTCCCCGAAGTGGACGCCGACGCCGAGCTCCTTGAAGGAGCAGTTGAGTATGTTGGCGCGGTGGCCGGGGCTGTTCATCCACGCGTTCATGACGGCAGCGGCGTCGGCCTGCCCCCGGGCTATGTTCTCGCCCAGCGTCGACCACTTGTAGCCCGCGGCCTCGACCCGGCTGGTCATCGTGGAGCCGTCGGGGCCGGTGTGGGACATCACGCCGCTGCGGGCCATGACGTCGCTGTAGTTGTCGGCGGCCCGGGTGAGCTCCGCGTTGGCGGTGACCGGCGAGCAGCCGGCAGAGGACCGCTCCTGGTTGACGAGCGCGAGGACCTGGGCCTCCGCACCGTTCGCGTCGGAGCCGCCTCCGGATCCCGACCCGGACCCCGACCCTGATCCGCCGGACGACGAGGCAGGGCGGTCGCCACCGCCGGAGCCGCTCGTTCCGCTGTTGCTGCCCGTCGGCTTCTCCGTTGCCGTCCGCTTTGCGGTCTTGGAGGCGGTCGACGGGCTTGCTGTTCGCTTCGGCTCGGCGGACGCGGTGACGCTCGGACTCGGTGACGCGCTCGCGCTCGGTGTTCCCGATGGCGTGGCGAGCGGCGACGCGCTGCCCGTCGTGGCGTCCTCGTCACCGCCGCCGGGAATCTCTGCGGCGTTGGTGTCCACACGTCCAGCCGCTCCGCCCTCGTCCCCGCCTGTCGTGGCGAGGGTGGCCCCGACACCGGCGGCGACCGTGATCACGCCCAGCGCCAGCACGGCGCCACGGGCGCGCAGCCCGGTCTTGGGCCGGGCGTGCGAGTGGGCGTTGGAACGAGCGGCTCGTCGAGAACCCATGCGTAGGACACCTCGGAAGGAAGACGACTGTGCGGTCGTGATCCCGGCGGGCGCAGCCGCGCCCGCCGGGATCACGGTGGGGGGTTGTCGAGATCGTAGGCCGGTTCGAACCGCGGAAGCCCTCTCGTGGCCGTTCTTCAAGAAGCCATAAGAAAGCCATCAGGCTGAGTGAAGGTACGGCGTCCCTTCTGTGTGGGCTCGCGGCCGTCTTGTGGCGACCGCCATGCTGTGGGATACAGGTCTGGACCAATGCTCGTCGTCCGTACGCGGAGGCCCGACCGTGCAACGTCCCCCCATTCTCCTCGCGTTGGCCTGCTCGGCCGCCCTGCTCCTCACCGCCTGCGGAGCCGAGGACGAAAAGGACAGCGAACTCCCCTCCACGCCGTCCGGAGTGACCGCGCAGGCCGGCAGCGCCACCTCAGTGCACGTCATGTGGGACAAGTCCTCCGACAACAAGGCGGTTACCGGCTACGAGGTCTACCGCAAGGGGGCCAAGGTCGCGGGCCTGTCGGGCGGCAGACACATGGTCGACGTCGACGGGCTGGCGCCGGAGACGGCTTACAGCTTCACCGTGCGGGCGCGCGACGCCGCCGGGAACCTGTCCGCCCCCAGCACCGCGATATCCGTCACCACTCCGGCCCAGGCGCCGGACGACCGCAAGGCACCGACGAGCCCGGCCCAGGTCGAGGGGCGTGTGGAAGGAGCCACCACGGTGTCCCTGACCTGGGAACGCGCCACGGACGACACCGGCGTCACCTCCTACGACATCTACCAGGAGGGCTCCCGCGTCCACAGCGTGAGCGGTGACGCGACCACCGCCCGCGTCACCGGCCTGCGGCCCGGCACCGTCTACACCTTCACCGTCCGGGCCCGTGACGTCGCCGAGAACTCGTCGCCGGACAGCAACTCCGTTGACCTCACGACCCCTTCGGCACCGGGCGACGACACCCCGAACACCGCGCCGACCGACCTCCAGGCGACCGTCCGCAAGGGGAGCATCGAGCTGAAGTGGACACCACCGCGGACCGGCGCCCCGGTCAAGGAGCACCAGCTCTATCTGAACGGCAAGCCGGCGACCACGATCGTGTGGGGCACCGGACCTCCCGCCGGGACGGCCGCCTACACCATGACCGTGACCGACAAACCCGGCACCCCCTACAGCATCAAGCTCCGGGCCAAACTGCCGGACGGCAAATGGGGCGACTTCTCGGCGCAGCGCACAGTGGTGGTCCGCTGACGAAGCCGTGCCGAGCCCCCAGGCCGCGCCAGGCCCCCACGTCGTGCACATCCCTACTCCACTACGCGCGCGTGACGCCGTCGAGTCGTGCCGCGCATCCGCGTCACTGCAGGGAGATTTCCTCGCCCTTTCCGCGTTCACGTGCTGCGCCGAGGACCAGCGCCGCCGCCGCGGCGTCCTGCACGGAGACGCCCACCGACTTGTAGAGGGTGATCTGCTCCGGCGCGGTGCGCCCGGGGCGGCTGCCGGTGATGAGTTCGCCCAACTCGGCGTGCACGTGCCCGGCCGTGATCAGTCCGTCGCGGATCGGGCTCAGCAGGTCGTTGCTGCCGGCGGGGAAGGGGGCCAGCGCGGCCTGCCGCGACTCGACGCACACGAGAGACTGGACGACCGTGGCGTCGTCGACCTCGCGTCCGGCCGAGTTGTACCCCACGGAGGTGACGTGCGCCCCCGGCGCCAGCCATTCCCGCCGTACCACCGGCTCCTTCGCGTGCGTGGCCGCGGCGACCATGTCCGCGCCGTCGAGCGCCTCCGCGTAGGTGGCCACCGCCCGCACCTCGACCCCCGACATTTCCGCGGCCCCCGACGTCTCCGTCAGTGAGGAAAGCTCGGCAGCCAGGGCGGCCGCCTTCTCCGGGGCGCGCCCCGCGACGCGGATCTCCCGGATCGGGCGGACGAGGCACATGGCGTGGGCGTGGGCGCGGGCCTGCACACCCGTTCCCAGGATCGCC
The DNA here is from genome assembly GCF_055566095.1 of Streptomyces sp. NPDC027962. Taxonomy (NCBI): domain Bacteria; kingdom Bacillati; phylum Actinomycetota; class Actinomycetes; order Kitasatosporales; family Streptomycetaceae; genus Streptomyces; species Streptomyces sp. NPDC027962. The sequence continues at coordinate 10,088 of NZ_JBVHTA010000005.1, read as the reverse complement.
AGGACCGTCGAGTCCTCCCGGGCCAGCAGCTGTGCCGAGAGCGCCGAACAGGCACCGGTACGCGCTGCCGTGATGGCCGTTCCGTCCAGAAGGGCGACAGGCTCACCCGTCTCCGGATCGAAGACGGCGATGAGCGCCTGGTGGGTCGGCAAGGGGGTCCCGGCGTTCTCCGGGAAGAGGGACACCAGCTTGCTCACGAGGGCTCCCGCCGACGGCACGAACCCGGGCATGGCCGCGAGGAATCCACTGCGACCCGGCACCAGCGCGGCGGTGCGCGGGGGCACCGAGGCGTGACCCGTGCTGAGGTCCGCCATGGCGGAGCCCAGGGCGTCGATCAACCCGCCCATGTCGAGCAGCTCCTCGACCTGCGAACGTCCCAGGACAAGCATGCCCACCCACCTCCCGAACGCGGCCGTCCGAACCGCGGCCGCTCCCGCCAAGACTCACACCTGCCGCCGCGGCGGCGACGCGCCGCTGTGCCGACGTGCTGAGGGAGCTCCACCTGAGGGGTGCGCAATTGTCGGACCCCCTCGCCAGGTTGAGGGGCATGACGCATGCCGAGTGTAAGACCGAGAAGATCAAACCGCGTCAGTTCCACGAAGCGCCGGCGTCGAGGACGGACGTGTACTGGGCGAATGAACGTGCACGAATTTCCGTACCGGTCCGTTCGCGGCCGGCGCTTCGGAGGACCTCGTCGACCCGCACCGGCGCGCTGCGCCGTTCTGCTTCCCGCAGATGGACGCACCCCGCCCCTGATCCTGGTCCCGCAGGCGGGCGCTCGCCTACTGGGGCGCGGACAGCTCGGCGCTTTCCCCGCCCCGGGGCGGCGTGGACGTGGGGGCTTGCGTGGACGTGTGGGCTTCGAGGGCCTCCCTTTGCGCGCCGACCTTGCCGTGGTGCGGCGACGAGGCCAGGAGGTCGAGGACGAGTGCCGCCGTCCAGCCGAAGTCGCGGGTGCCGCGCGCCTCGCCGGTGAACGGGTCCACGTACTCGGCGAAGTCGCAGGTACGGGCGGCGGCCAGCATGGAGGTGCGCAGCCGGTCGGCCGCCTCGATCCGCCCGTACTGGCGAAGGCCCTGCTCCAGCAGCCAGTTCACGTTGAACCAGGCGGGCCCGCGCCAGTAGCGGGACGGGTCGAAGGCAGAGCCGTCGAAGGCGTACGACGGCGCCATCAGGACCTCACCGAGCCGGAAGCCCGGACCCATCGCCGTGGCGAACAGCGCGTCCGCGATGCTCCGGGGCAGACCAGGAACGATGAGGGGGACAAGTCCGGCGACGCTCCGCTCGGGGACGAGCGCGTCGCCGACGAGGTCCCGGCACAGGAACAGGCCGTCGGCGGGCGACCACAGCCGCTCGACCAGCGCTTCGGTCAGACGCGCCGCCCGGTCCTCGTGGGGCAGGGGGTCCGCACCCGTCTCGGCGGCGATATGTGCGAGGGCCAGCTCCGAGACGATCAGCAGCGCGTTGACGGTCGGGTCCTCGACGGCGAACGTGTGATGGCCGGCCGTGTCCGAGTAGCCACTGTCCCGGTAGTCGGCGGCGAGCCGCACATACCGCCCGTAGTCCAGGTCCGTCGGGCGTTCGGCGGCCTGCCCGTGGTCGAGGTCGGCGCGCCGGTACGAGCCCGGGTCGACCGGATCGACCCGCTGCAGCGGACCGTCCCAGCACGGGCTGTTGTCCATGCCCGGCTCCCACGGGTGGACCACCGCGGACAGCCCGCCGCCGCTCAGGTCGCGGGGACCGGTCAGGTAGTCGTGCCAGGCCGCGAGCCGCCCGTAGATCCGGGGCAGGAACCCACGCCGACGCGACACCTCGGGGTCGGCCTGGTGCACCAGCCACGCGGCGAGGGCGTGCACCGGAGGCTGCACGATGCCCGAGGTCTCGATGCCGGCCGGGGCACCCGCCGTGGCGCCCGCCCGTGAGGAGCGCCAGAAGTCCGGGCCGGGGAAGTACGCGTCGAGGGGCACCGCCGGATTGAAGACGATGTGGGGAACGCGTCCGTCGCCCCACTGGGCGCCGAGGAGCGTTTCCAGCTCGCGCTGCGCCCGCCGCACCGACAGATGGCGCAGCCCGATGGCGATGAACGCCGAGTCCCAGCTCCACTGGTGCGGATACAGCCCCCGGGAGGGAACGCTCGAATCGCCCCTCCAGTTCGAGAGCAGAACCCGTGCCGCGCCGCGCCGAAGGGTCAGGTCTTCGGAAGCGGCGGGCAGGGGCGTCCGGACGAGCGACGTCATGCCGGCGACCCTCCCGCCGGCCCCTGCGGGCGCGCGGGGGCTGAGCGGGCGGCTGTGAACGGGGCGACACGCTCCACGGGGGCTCCGGAAAGACTGGCTGGCGGTGCTGCTCGGGGCCGACGGCGAAGATTTTCTCCGCGCGGTGGCTTACCGACAAGCAAAAGTAACGCCGAAATGTGCACTGAAGGGATGTACGTGGCGAAAAACACAGAGTGGCGCGGGCATGGCGACCGCCCGGCTCGGCGCTCCCGCCGACGGCCACCCCTGTAGGGCCGCGGCGGCGTGGCGGGCGCCCCGTAAGGCCGCCGCCGCGTGACGGGGTAGCCCGACGGGGCGCGGGGCGCGGCGCGGACCCGAACGCTATCTTCACCCTTGTGTACTCGACGCGAGTCTCCCGGCACATCAAGGCGTCGCGGCCGGCCGTCTACCGGGCGCTTCTGGACGCGGCGGCGGTCGCGCAATGGCGGGTGCCGGACGGCATGACCAGCGACGTGCATGAGTTCGACCCCCGGGAAGGCGGGAGGTTCCGCGTCTCGCTCACCTACGACGCGCCGGACGCCACCGGCAAGTCGGCCGGGCAGACCGACACGTACCACGGCCACTTCGCGACGCTCGTTCCCAACGAGAAAGTGGTCGAAGTGCTGCGGTTCGAGACCGCGGACCCCGCCCTCGGCGGCACGATGACGATGACGACCACGCTCACCGAAGCACCCGGCGGCGGCACTGACGTGCTCATCGTGCACGAAGGGATCCCCGACGTCGTCCCCGCCGCCGACAACGAGACCGGGACCCGCACGGCACTCGCCCACCTCGCCCGACTCGTCGAGGCGGACGAGCAGCCCGGGCTGACGACGGGTTAGCCTCGTGGTGCTGATCACCGCTTCTCAACAGGGGGTTTCACGTATGAGCGGAACAGTGGTCGCTGTCAGCAGCAACGACGTGTACTCGTTCAGCAAGCCGAACCGGGCCAGCATCAGGCTGCTCGCCGGACTCGGTGTGGAGGGGGACATCCACGCCGGCGTGACGGTCAAGCACCGTTCGCGCGTCGCGCAGGACCCGACCCAGCCGAACCTGCGCCAGGTCCACCTCATACATGAGGAGCTCTTCGCCGAGGTCGGCGAGGAAGGTTTCGAGGTGGTACCGGGAGCGCTCGGCGAGAACATCACCTGCCGCGGAATCGACCTGCTCGCTCTGCCGGCCGGCACGTTGCTGCGTATCGGCGAGGCAGCGGTGGTGGAGGTCACCGGCCTGCGCAATCCGTGCCTGCAGATCGACAACTACCAGGACGGCCTGCTGAAGCAGGTCGTCGGCCGCGACGAAGCCGGGACCATTGTGCGCAAGGCCGGAATCATGAGCGTCGTCAGCGAGACCGGCACGGTCCGCCCGGGCGACACCATCACGGTGGAACTTCCGGCGGAGCCGCACCGGCCGCTGGAACGGGTCTGATCGGCGGGAGGCACGCGGAGCGCCGGGCGTGCGGTCTGGCCGTACGCCCGGCGCCGATCGGGCCGCTCCCTTTCCTCAGGAGGTCAGCAACGGCTGCAGGAACTGGCCGGCCCTGCCGTGCCAGAAGATGTCGAGGCTGTCTCGGGCTCGTGTCGCCGCGACGAAGAGCAGTATCCGGCCACGTAGTGTGCGGCTCTCACCCGCACCGAGGACATTCGCGCCGCCGTCGACGACGTCCGGCGCCAGGGGTGCCTAGCGGGATGCCGTCTCGCCCACGTCGACCACCTCAGAGTCTTCTCGGCGGATCCGCTCGACGCCCCAGGCGCCGAGCGGCTCGAGCGCTTTATTGAGCGTGTGCCCGTGCTCGGTCAGGGAGTACTCCACCCGAGGTGGCACCTCGGCGTAGACCTTCCGGTGCACAAGACCGTCTTCCTCCATCTCACGCAGGTGCTGGGTCAGCATCTTCTCGCTCACTCCTGGCAGACCGCGGCGGAGCTCGGCGAAGCGGCGTATGCGATGGGTGTCGAGTTCCCAGAGGATCAGCCCCTTCCACTTGCCGCTCACCACGTCGAGCGCGGCGTCGACGCCGCAGATGTAGGGCCCGCACCTCGGCGCCTTCGCCATCACTGATCGCCCCTTACGAAAAGGTAAGTACCGCAGTAAATAGTGGGTACTACCGAGAATAGTGGCACTCTCCGAGCATGGGGGAGTGAACGAACAAGAGACCCGCAACACCATGCAAGGCAGCGCTGTCACTGTGATCGGGCTGGGCCCGATGGGACAGGCCATGACCCGGACCCTCCTCGCCCGGGGCCACCGGGTCACCGTCTGGAACCGCACCGCCGCACGGGCCGACGGTGTCGTCACCGACGGAGCGACGCTCACGGCGACGCCCGGCGAGGCGGTCGAGGCGAGCGACCTGGTCATCCTCAGCCTCACCGACTACCAGGCGATGTACGGAATCCTCGACGGCGCCACCGGATCACTCGCCGGCCGGACTCTCGTCAATCTGAGCTCGGACACTCCCGACCGCACCCGCGAGGCAGCGGCCTGGGCGGCGGACCACGGCGCCGCCTTCCTCACCGGCGGCGTCATGGTGCCGGCGCCCATGGTCGGCACGGAGGCGTCCTACGTCTACTACAGCGGCCCGAAGGAGGTCATGGAGCGCCACCGGGCGGCGTTGACACCGCTCGGCGCAGCGAAGTATCTCGGTGAGGATCCGGGCCTCGCACAGATGATGTACCAAGCCAACCTCGCGGTGTTCCTCACCACTCTGTCCGGACTGATGCACGCCACCGCGATGCTGGGCAACGCGGAGATGAAGGCCCAGGAGGCGCTACCGGAGTTGCTCGCCCTCACCGACTCGATCGGCGCCATGCTGCGGGCCGGCGAAGAGAGCCCGGGCGCCGCACTGGATGCCGGAGAGCACCCCGGCGACCTCAGCACGGTCACCATGATGGGCGCGACGGCCGACCACATCGTCGACACCAGCAGGTCTCTCGGCCTCGACCTCGCCCTCCCACTGGCTGTCCAGGCTCACTACCGGCGCGCGGTCGAGGACGGACACGGCGGTGACAACTGGACCCGCATCATCGACGGTATCCGAGCACCACGCTGAACCGACCGGCCTGCAGGCCTTGGTCGGGCGGCTGTTGCGGCGCGTCCTTGACCTGCAGGCCCTGGTCGGGCGGCTGTTGCGGCGCGTCCTTGACCTGTTGGGCCCGCGTCGACTTCGCTCCGGCGGCGCTGCGGGCCGATCTGGCGGGCGAGCGGACGGCCCCCGCCTACCTGTATTGGGCTTCGGGCCTGCTGGACCGGGCGGCGGATCTGATGACGGAGTCGGCAACGCTGGTGCATGACAACGATGTAGGCTCCGCCACCTCGCGCGCACTGACTGCTGCAGAGAGCATGGCATCCAGGCCAAATAAGCAGGACTCCGTGGGTGGTTCATGAGCAAACTGCGGTCATGCCCGGCCGAGTTGGTGACAGCGGGTGAGATTTGGATGAGCTCTACCTGCGACTCGGCCGGGCCGCACGTGCGCCGTGGATGGTCGACGGAGTTGCTGCCGAACCGCAGGAAAGATGGCGGGTTCACGAGACGGGTCGATCCGGGAAGCTGCCAGCGCACGTCGCAATAACCTGATTATCGGCCATGGAGTCTGTGACGCCAGATGGTCGCCGACACGGGCCTGAGTCGTCCCCGCCCGCCAACCGATTGGCGCAGGCACCCGAGGGTCTCTTCCCTGACGTCGAGCGATTTCGGACAAGCCTTCGATTGCTCGCTCTGTAGCTGATCTTTCACTGTTAGTGTCGCAGGGCGATCGCCTGGCGCGGCCGGTCATGGCTGCGCCGCTCTGGGGGGAGGCGAGCGCACCTCCCTCCGCCTGCCCATGTGCGCCCGCCCGGGCGTCATTGAAAGAGAGGGAAGAGTATGCATGCCAAGAGCCGTCGTCTCGCTCGTTGCCTTGTTGTGGGAGCCGCGCTTGCCGGCTTCGCCGGGACCGCTCCTGCCTTTGCCGAAGGCAGCTGGAGCTCGTACATAGACAACTGGACACCCGGTGATGAGTCGCGGCGCTGGTCTGACCGCAACAGTGACAGCGTGAGCACCTCGGTCTCCTTCTCCGGATGCAGCACGGACAGAGGCTTCACGGCAGCTGGCCTGATCCTCTGGAAGGACCAGTTCGGGCCCGATGACAACCAGGGCTTCAAGACCAACTACTGCAACACGTCCTATTGGGGCGACAAGTCCAGCGGGACCTACTACTTCGAGGTCGACGGCTTTACGCATCCCAACTACCTGGATGTTCGCTCCGTCGTGACCAGGTACTGACGCCATACTAAGGGTGTCCCGGCGCGCCCACGCCGGGACACCCCCGCATCGCCCGTCCTCGATTAATGCCGTCCTGCCCTGCCGGATCGGCGGATTGTGCTCCACATGGCTCTGGTCTTTACTGATCTCTGCTTCCGCTACGGACGCAAGACGGATGTCTTCACCGATCTCGACTTGCGCATCGACAGTCCGGCCACGGTTCTGCTCGGCCCTAACGGTGCAGGCAAGTCCACTCTGATGGCTCTGGCGGCATCCCAACTGACGCCCTCAAAAGGGCGGGTCAGCTGGTGCAATGTCACGCCGAGTGCACGGCGGGACCGGAAAGCATATCGCAAGGCGGTCGCCTGGATCCCGCAGCAGATCACGCCCGTCCCCGGCTTGACCGTCCGTGAACAGGTCGCCTACGCCGGATGGCTCAAGGGTATGTCGCGTACCGTTGCTTGGGAAGCGTCTGCTCGTGCCCTTCAGCGGGTCCGTCTAGGCGAGTTGAGTGATCGCAAGAGCCACCAGGTATCCGGTGGCCAGCTGCGCCGCATGGGCATTGCCGGAGCCCTAACGCACAGCAGCGAATTGATCCTGATGGATGAACCGACTGCGGGCCTCGACCCTCAGCAGCGGTCTGTTTTCCGTTCACTCGTCGAAGAGCTCGCTGAGAACGTGCAGGTACTCGTGTCCACTCACCAGACTGAGGACCTCGCCGACCTCTACAGCCATGTTGTCGTCCTCGACCGCGGCACCATCCGATTCCAGGGCACCACCGCTGACTTCCATGCCCTAGCCGCCGGCGCTGACACGCCTCGAGGTCAAGCGGAAGCCGCCTACGCCCAGCTCGTGGGGCAGGAGGTCTGACCGATGCTGATGCGCACCACCTTCCGCTCCTCTTCTGCCACGTACCTGTTGCCGTTCCTGATCGGCTTCGTGTTTGCCGCACTCGGCGACGACCTGTCAGCATGGGTTACTCCTCACTACTGGCCCTCGGCCACTGGCAGTTCCACCTTCGCGCTTCCCTTTGTCAGCGCCGCTTGCGCCGCGACCGCAGCATGGGAAGGAGCCCGTCTGCAACGCGGAGGAGTCTTCGATCAGGCGGCCGTCCGTGGTCCGCTGGCGATCACCCTGCCCATACTGCTTCCCGTGACGGTCATGGGCATCCTCGGAATGGGCACAGCATTGCTGCTGTCCGCCTCGGCCGCCGACATCGGTCTCGGGGTGCCCCACCCCGGCATCATTCTGATCGTCCTTGCCGTCCTGGCGGCCAATACCCTTGCCGGTTACCTCCTCGGCCTCAGGATGTCCGGCGTGCTGGCAGCACCTCTCGCGCTCATCGCCAGCTTCTTCCTCAACGCCTACCCCTCCTCCTGGAACATCTACTGGCTCCGTCACGTTGTTGGAGGGGGGGTCGACAGCTGCTGCTCCGCTGACACCACGCTCGACAACCGAGCCTTGTGGAGCGCCGCCATTTTCACGGCGTCTGTCGGTCTGGCCGCCGCTCTGACCATCCAGCGACGAGGCCAGGCAAGCGCCCGAATCGTTGCTGTCGCCGTTGTAGGGGCAGGGTTCGCCATCGCTGCTTTCGCGGCTCGCGACCTCGGACCCGAGCCGCTCCAGGCGCGCCAATCCAGCGAGCTGGTCTGCGAGGGGCAACAGCCCGAGATCTGTCTGTGGCCGGAAGTTACAGACCGCCCTCTCGTACAGCGCGAGGCCACAAAGGCAGCAGACCGTCTGCGCGAGGCGGGCGTCAGCGTTCCTGACATCCTCACCATGGCTCGCAAGCCGTCCGCCGGACAATCGAAGCTCGGAATTCCGACCAATCCCCGCATTATTGACATCCCCTCAGGTGTCGCCTCTGGGCTGCTGCCTCAGCCCCCCGCCTGCGCGTTGAACGGCGAGCCGTACCCGGCCATCGAAGCCGCCGGACCGGTCGCGGCCTGGCTCTACGCCACCGCTGGCGAGCCCGCCGACAGCATCGCCGGTCGATTCGGGCCGAAGGAAGCCGGCCTTGCCGCAGCCGTCATGAAAGAGCCCCGTCAAGCACAGCTCGACTGGTACGAGCGCAATCGCCAGGCCATGAAGTCCTGCAGCACACGGCCACACCTCGCCATCGGCAAGGACGCAAGATGATCTGGTGGCTCAAACTCCGGGCAGTGCCCGCACTTGCCGCAGGTACCACCGCGACCTTCTGTATCGGCCTGCTCGTCGGCAGCTCGGAACTCCCCGTCCCTGCGCTAGCAGGCCAGGCCGGGCACTTCCTCGTAGGGCACCTCATCACCCTGCTCCCCGGCGTCCTTCTGCTTTATGGAACCGCTCGTGCAGACCAGCGCACAGAGAGCATCTCCACACGCTCTCTACCGTCTTGGGATACCACCCTCGCAGTGGGAACAGCCGTGGTGGCCATGACGGCAGCAGTCCTCTGTCGCCTGTTTTGGCCCACGGACATCGCTATGGTCCTCGGCCGCAACATCGCGGGATATATCGGCCTGGCACTGCTGCTGACACCTATCCTCGGACACCGAGTAGCAGGCGCCGCCCTCGCAAGCGTGCCGCTCATCTGCGCAGCGGCCGGCTGGGGTTCAGGCGGACGACCGAGGCCGTGGGCCTGGCTGCTCTACCCAGGTGATTCCCTTCCAGCCCTCGCCGTTGCCCTCGCAGTACTTTGCGTCGGCGCGGCCACTGTCCTGATCGGGAGAGGCACTACTCCCCTGATCTCAAAAATCCAGTAATCCCTGGCCGCCTGGCTCAGAGCACGCGGGGCTACTGGCTCAACAAGGCACCGAAACCGAAAGGATCAGCTCGTGAATATCATTGGACAGCGCGCCGTACGAGCAGCAGTTACGGGTGCGGCGATATTGTCTTTCTCCGCCGTGACACCTGCCCATGCTGAGGGTAGCTGGTCCTCGTACATATCAAACTGGATTGCCCAAGATGAGTCGCGGCGTTGGGATGACCGAAACACGGATAGCCTCAGTACCTCCGTCGGTCTGAGCGGCTGCTCTTCATCGCCCACATCATTCAGATCTGTCACCCTGGCGGTTTACAAGGACGTATTTGGTCCCGATGACAACAAGGGCAACAAGGACAACACCTGCGGCACGAGCTACTGGGGTGACCTGTCCTCGGGGGCATACTACTTCTCCGCTGAGCTGATCAACAAGAACGCCACTGGGTACCGGTTCTCGGCGAGTGCCGTATACGTCAAGTATTAAGAAGCGGTGAAGCAGTGAGAGTGAGGGTCTCGATGCCGTTTCGGTATCGGGACCCTCCGCGCTGACCAGTTCAATGTGCCGACAGTCATGTGCGGGGCGCAGGCGAAAGTGCGTCTGGCGGGACTTGACGAGGAAAGCATCGAGGCCCTGTTCATTACAACCTTCGGGCTGCCGCTGGAAAAGACATACTCTGAACCACCGCATCGCAGCCCCTGAGCCTCGATCCACCGCGTAGCGGCCGAGCTGTGGATGGAGAAACAGGAAGAGGTGCCCGCTGACTTGGGATGATGGGAGTTCCTACGCTTCCATCAGACCCGAGCAAGAGGGCACCTCGTAAGTGAAATCGTCCCACAGTCCGGCAGCGACCTTCGCTGC